>WLNN01000118.1 GCA_009699765.1 Actinomycetota bacterium | reverse complement strand
TCCAGCAGAAGTTTTGGGGCGTCAAGTTTCTAAGGCCTCAGCTGGTATCGATACCCAAGCTGGAAATGTGTGGACAGTGGCACTTACCTTCGATGGTGATGGAACAAAAGCTTTCGGTGCGCTGACAACACGCGTTACTTCACTTACATCACCATTAAACCAAGTAGCAATCGTCCTCGATGGCTTAGTTGTCTCTGCGCCTTCTATTAACGAAGCTATTCCTTCCGGAAATGCTCAAATTACTGGAAACTTTTCCCAGACCGAGGCTCAGGATCTTGCGAATGTTCTTAAATACGGAGCACTTCCACTCGCCTTTGATCGTGGAGAAGTTCAACAAGTATCGCCAACACTCGGTGCGGATCAATTAAATGCTGGTCTATTAGCTGGCGCACTCGGTCTTCTTCTGGTCTTCTTGTTTTCAATTCTTTACTACCGCGCTCTTGGTCTCGTCACCGTTGGATCACTGCTTGTAGCAGGCGCACTGCTCTATCTCACCTTCTTGGTTCTTGGAGAGGCTATCGGATTTACTCTGACCCTTGCCGGAATCGCTGGCGCAATTGTCGCTATCGGTATCACCGCGGACTCATTTATCGTTTATTTTGAGCGTGTGCGAGATGAAGCACGTGAGGGTCGAACGCTTCGTTCAGCAGTTGAATCTGGTTGGCTCCGCGCTCGTCACACAATTATTGTCGCCGACATGATTTCCGTGTTGGCAGCGGTCTTGCTCTATTTCTTCGCTGTTGGTGGTGTTCGAGGTTTCGCTTTCACTCTCGGACTTACAACGCTGATTGACCTCTTGGTTGTCTTTATATTTACCAAGCCGTTGGTTTCAATTTTGGCTCGTGTGAATTTCTTTGCATCAGGTCATCCACTCTCTGGCTTCTCAGCCAGAAGTATCGGTTCTAAGAGCGCTATTGCTCGTGAAGTTTTAACAGAAGGCGTGGAGGGTTAATCAGATGACTCAACTTTCAGGTATCGGAAGCCGTCTCTACTCTGGCGAGACATCATTTAATATCATTGGAAATCGCAAGCGTTGGTACTCAATTTCCGCAGTTTTTATCCTGATCTCAATTGCGGCACTGGCGATTCAGGGTTTGCATCTCGGAATTGAATTCAAGGGCGGATCTTCTTATACAGTAAATAAAGCTGGCATATCAGTTGAAGAAGCTCGCACGGTTGTTGAGTCAACTGGGTTGAAGAGTGAGGTTATCGTTCAGAAGATTGGCGATTCAAAGATTCGCGTTCAGACCGGCAACCTCACAGCTGCCGAATCAACTGCAATTCAGGATGCGCTTGCAAGTAGTTTCTCTGTTGCAGTAGAAAACATCGACAGTCAGATTGTTGGGCCGTCATGGGGTAAAGAGATCACCAAGAAGGCGCTATTCGGCTTGATTGCATTCCTCCTCGCGGTAATGCTATTTCTTGCGATGGCTTTCGAACCGAAGATGGCTATCTCTGCAATCGTTGCTGTAGTACATGACGTTTTAATCACCGTAGGCATCTACGCGGTTGTCGGATTCGACGTTACGCCGGCTACGGTTATCGGATTTTTAACAATTCTTGGTTACTCGCTCTACGACACAGTTGTTGTCTTCGATAAGGTAAGAGAGAATACAAAATCAATTGCAGCTTCAGGTAAGAGCACTTACTCTGCGGCAGCTAACTTGGCTGTTAATCAGACTCTCGTGCGCTCTGCGAATACCTCGCTAATCGCGCTATTGCCAGTAGGTTCTATTCTCTTTGTTGGAGCAGGACTTCTTGGTGCGGGTACTTTGAAGGATCTTTCCCTTGCTCTCTTCATTGGTCTTGCAGTTGGTACCTACTCTTCAGTCTTTATCGCACCTCCATTTCTTGCTTCACTTCGCGAGAAGGAGCCAGCAATGATTGCTCTTGCGAAGAGAGTTAATGCGCGTGGGGGAGCAGCGATCACACCCGAGACTCATGCTGTTCGTCCATCTACAGGTCGCGGTCCACGTAACCAACCAAAGCGTAAGGGTCGCAAGTAACCCTCTCTCTGTATGGCTGATATCTCCCTGATTGACCCTCTTGTTGGGTTACTCAAGGAGCATTACGAAAGCGTCGATGTTGATCTCCTTAACCGTGCCTTCGTAATTGCAGAAAAGGCACACGAAGGTCAGATGCGTAAGTCTGGTGAGGAGTACATCACCCACCCAGTAGCAGTTTCAGAGATTCTTGCCGAGCTTGGTCTAAATACAACAACGATAGTTGCTGCACTGCTTCACGACACCGTAGAAGATACGCCGTACTCTCTCGATCAACTGCGATCTGATTTTGGAGATGAAATTGCCGACCTTGTCGACGGAGTAACTAAACTCGACAAACTTACCTACGGACCAACTGCAGAATCTGAGACAGTTCGCAAGATGGTTATTGCGATGTCCAGGGATATTCGTGTTCTTGTTATAAAACTGGCAGATAGATTACATAACGCTCGTACCTGGTCCCATGTCTCACCAGAGAGTGCAGAACGTAAGGCGCGCGAAACTTTAGATATCTACGCGCCTTTAGCTCACCGTCTCGGTATGAATGCGATTAAATGGGAGTTAGAGGACCTTAGTTTCTCTGTGATTGAACCTAAGAAATTTGAAGAAATCTCCCGCCTTGTTGCAGAGCGCAACCCTTCGCGAGATGCCCTGACCCAAGAAGTTATTTACGCGGTTGAGGAAGATTTAGCAGCAGATGGTGTGCAAGCTACGGTGACTGGACGAAAAAAGCATTTCTACTCGGTCTATCAGAAAATGGTTGTTCGTGGTCGTGAGTTCAACGATATCTATGATCTTGTTGGTATTAGAGTCCTGGTAAATGATGTGCGTGATTGTTACGCGGTTCTGGGAGCAATCCACGCTCGTTGGAGTCCAGTGCCAGGAAGATTTAAAGATTACATTGCAATGCCCAAGTTCAATCTCTATCAGTCACTTCACACAACTGTAATTGGTCCTGGTGGCAAGGCGATCGAGATTCAGATTCGTACCTATGAAATGCACAGTCGCGCTGAATACGGTATTGCCGCGCATTGGAAATATAAACAAGGTGGAGAGCAGAAATCCCCGGAGATGCTCTGGTTGCGCCAACTCCACGAGTGGCAAAAGGAGACTGAGGACCCTTCCGAATTTCTAGAAGCACTGCGCTTTGATTTAGGAAGTCCCGAAGTTTTCGTCTTCACTCCAAAAGGCTCAGTCGTCGCACTACCTGGTGGATCAACTCCGGTGGACTTTGCATTCTCTGTACATACAGATGTTGGCCTACGGTGTGCAGGAGCAAAGGTAAATGGACGCTTAGTTCCACTTGAATCAAAGTTAAAAAATGGTGATGTGATTGAAATTGTTACCAACAAATCAGATTCAGCGGGACCTAGCCGAGATTGGCTTAACTTCGTTAAAAGTCCCAGAGCGAGATCAAAAATTAAAGCGTGGTTTAGCAAGGAACGCCGTGAGGAAGCAATAGATGCGGGACGCGAATCTATTGCACGTCAGATGCGCAAGGCGGGTCTTCCTCTTCAAAAGATATTCGCAGGTCATGCACTTCTAGAGTTAGCTCACGATCTACATTATGCAGATATCGAAGCACTTTATAGCGCTGTGGGGGATGGACACGTATCAGCCTCCTCAATTACGGACAAGCTAACGGTTTCAATGGGAGTCGAAGATTCTCATCCAGAGGCTTCGATTGAAAATATTCCAACTGAGAATCAAGTTGCAAAACGCACTAGTAGCGCAATAAAGGTAGAAGGCGTT
This sequence comes from Actinomycetota bacterium, assembly GCA_009699765.1. Lineage (GTDB taxonomy): Bacteria > Actinomycetota > Actinomycetes > Nanopelagicales > Nanopelagicaceae > Planktophila. Next base: position 700 of record WLNN01000118.1, on the reverse strand, counting down.
GATGACGTGCTTGTGAAGTTGGCTAGATGCTGCACACCGGTGCCAGGTGATGAAATCATGGGTTTCATTACCAAGGGATCAGGAATCTCAGTCCACCGAGTTGATTGCACCAACGCTTCTGATTTAGTTGAACATCAAAGCGAACGTGTTGTAGGCGTCAGCTGGCTAGCTGGTGCGGCGAGCGTCTTCCTCGTAAATATCCAAATCGAGGCGCTAGATAGAGCAAGATTGTTAGCCGATGTAACTCGCACTTTATCTGAGCAGCATGTAAATATTCTGAGTGCTGCTGTAAGTACATCAAAAGATCGAGTGGCAATCTCAAAATTTACATTTGAAATGGCCGATGCCAAGCACTTGGATTCAGTGCTTGCTGCGGTACGTAACGTTGAAGGCGTCTATGACGTCTATCGAACTTAAGTTATTAAAAAACGAGATCAATTAATTAAAGTCAGCGAGGGATTTCTCAGCTTCAAGTAACCACACCTTACGGGCAGCTGCGGACTCTAGTGCTTCCTGAGCTTTCTTGGCATTGCCGGCGGCTTGCGCTTTCGCTGCAACTTTCTCATAGTTTGTAATTGATTCACTCAATTGATTAACAACATCTTGCGCGCGAGCCTTTGCAGCAGGATCGCTCTTGCGCCAAACTTCAGCCTCTGCACTCTTGAGTGCTTCCTCAACTACAGCCAGGCGAGCATCCATC
>WLNN01000117.1 GCA_009699765.1 Actinomycetota bacterium | reverse complement strand
TGTCGCTCATGCGCTGAAGAAAGATTTATCTGAGCCGCTTCAAGATCAAGAGCGTTATCCAGATCTTGTTAATCGCTCAAAAGAGCAGAACATCCTCTTTGATCGCGATGATGTACATGAAATTTATAAGGAATGGCGCCAGTTATTCAATCAATATGATCCGCCACGTGTTGCAGTGGCAGAGGCGTATGTTCCGGCAGATCGCCTTGCAAAGTATGCAAGTCCTGATGAATTAGGCCAAGCGTTTAACTTCGAATTACTTGAAGCCAACTTTAATGCGCACGAGTACAAGACTGTTATTGATAGAGGAATAACTCAAGCTAGGGCACAAGGATCATCATCGACGTGGTGCCTTAACAATCACGATCAAATGCGCCCAGCAACTAAATACGGATTACTTCCAACGGTCGATCGCTTACGGTGGAAAAATTCTGGTGGAACTACAAGCCCAATTGATGCAGAGCTCGGATTACGTTCTGCAATCGCTGCCTCAATGTTAATTATGGCGCTACCGGGTTGTACATATATCTATCAAGGCGAAGAGCTTGGGCTCTTTGAAGTTTTAGATATTCCAGAAGATCGAATTCAAGACCCACAATATTTACGTAATCACAAAGTTGATAGAGGGCGCGATGGTTGTCGCGTTCCACTGCCTTGGACCTCTGACGGTTCTTCATATGGATTTGGAAGCGGTGGATCACACCTTCCTCAACCAAAATGGTTTGCCGAAAAATCAATTGAAGCTGAGAGCGCAGACCAACAATCACCGCTTTCGATTTTCCGCAAAGCTTTAGCTTTACGTAAAACTCTCATCGCACCGGAGGAAATGACGTGGCACGAGACGGGCGATCAGAAAGTTCTTCACTTCTCTCGCCCTAATGGTTGGCACTGCATCACTAACTTTGGCAGCGGCTACTTCGACTTCACGGGGGTCGGCACGGTTGTGCACTCCTCGGCCCCGCTTGCCACAAAGGGCCTTTTCACCCTCCATGGCCAGCAGACCTCAGGAAATGACCTCCCGCCAGCGACCACCGTCTGGCTTCAGGCGTAAGTCACTCAAAAATCTTCTCCAGATTTTCACTCTAATAGATATGTATATGTAGACTCGCCCCAGCCGTGGCGACGATTCATGTGGCCACATTTAAATCTCCAACGGAGGAGAAATACATGCGAGCATCTGCTGCTGCGTCCCTGGTGCAAGTCACCGGCTCAAATCTCAACATCACATTCGTGGTTTTAGGAGTTGCCTTAGCGGCGCTCGCTATCGCCTTCGCTCTACGCGCTCAGGTCCTCGCCGCTGGCGAAGGTACCGAAAAAATGCGTGAGATCGCTGGCGCAGTTCAAGAAGGTGCGGCGGCTTACCTCCACCGTCAATTCCGAACACTTTCCTACTTTGTTGGGATCGTCTTCTTCCTTCTCTTTGCACTTCCAGCCGACACAACAGCAATTCGCGTTGGTCGCTCAATCTTCTTCCTACTCGGTGCTGGTTTCTCTGCACTCGTTGGCTATAACGGTATGTGGCTTGCAGTTCGCGCAAATGTTCGCGTTGCTGAAGCTGCTCGTCAAAAGGATGGCACTAAGGCAGTTCAAATCGCATTCCGTACAGGTGGCGTTGTTGGTATGACAACAGTTGGCCTCGGTCTCGTTGGAGCTGCTCTTGTTGTAATTATCTACCGCGAGAACGCACCGGTTGTTCTTGAAGGTTTCGGTTTCGGCGCTGCAATGCTTGCGATGTTTATGCGCGTGGGCGGCGGTATCTTTACTAAGGCAGCTGACGTCGGAGCAGACCTCGTCGGTAAAGTTGAAAAGAATATTCCAGAAGATGACCCACGTAACGCTGCAACAATTGCAGATAACGTAGGCGACAATGTTGGTGACTGTGCTGGTATGGCAGCAGATTTGTTCGAGTCATATGCAGTGACACTTGTTGCCGCTCTTATTCTCGGCAAAGCGGCATTTGGTGATGCTGGACTTATCTATCCATTGATCGTTCCCGCAATCGGAATTGTGACTGCGGTAATTGGTATTTTTGCAACCAAGCTTCGCTCAACTGATAAGTCGGCAATGACAGCAATTAACCGCTCATTCTTTATGTCAGCAGTTATTTCTGCAGCCCTCACAGGCCTTGCAACATTTACATACTTGCCAAGCAAGTTCAACCTTCTTACAAATGTCCCACAATCAATTATTACCTCTGCGGGAGACCTTAACCCACGCGTATTCGCGCTCGGTGCGGTAATTATCGGAATCGTTCTTGCGGCTGCAATCCAGCTTCTTACAGGTTTCTTTACTGAAGTTGGTAAGCGTCCAGTTAATGACGTTTCTGCTGCATCCCAGACAGGTGCTGCAACAGTACTTCTCGCTGGAATCTCAGTTGGTTTTGAATCAGCTGTTTACTCTGCAATCTTGATTGCTACTGCGGTATTCGGAGCATTCTTACTCGGTGGCGGATCAATCGTCTTGTCACTCTTTGCAATCTCATTGGCAGGTACAGGACTTCTCACAACTGTTGGTGTAATTGTTGCAATGGATACATTTGGTCCAATCTCAGATAACGCACAAGGTATCGCTGAAATGTCTGGCGATGTAAAGGGCGAGTCAGCTCAGATCCTTACATCACTTGATGCAGTTGGAAACACAACAAAGGCGATTACAAAGGGAATTGCAATTGCAACTGCCGTTCTTGCAGCTACCGCTCTCTTCGGCGCATTTACTGATGCAATCAAAGAAGCTGTTATCAAAGTTGGTAAAGCAACTACAGATCTTCAGTACAGCGGTGTTCTCGATATCGCATCACCTCGCAACTTGGTTGGTTTGATTATCGGCGCATCAGTTGTCTTCTTGTTCTCAGGTCTTGCAATCAACGCAGTATCACGTGCAGCGGGCGCAGTTGTTGTTGAAGTTCGTAAGCAATTCCATGAACACCCAGGAATCATGAACGGAACTGAGAAGCCTGAATACGGTCGCGTTGTAGATATCTGTACTCGTGACTCACTCCGTGAGCTTGCAACGCCAGGAATTCTTGCAGTCATGGCACCAATCGCAGTTGGCTTCGGTCTCGGCGTTGGCGCACTTGGAGCATTCCTTGCAGGTGCGATCGGTACCGGTACTTTGATGGCGGTATTCCTCTCTAACTCAGGTGGAGCATGGGATAACGCAAAGAAGATGGTTGAAGATGGCAATTACGGAGGCAAGGGCTCAGATGCTCACGCTGCAACTGTCGTTGGTGACACTGTTGGAGATCCATTTAAGGACACAGCAGGACCAGCAATTAACCCATTAATCAAGGTAATGAACCTCGTCGGCCTCCTTGTTACACCAGCAATCGTTGAGTTCTCACTTAATGATCAAGGTTGGAAGACTGCAGTTACATGTGCAGTTGCAACTGTTGTGATTATCGGCGCGCTTATTCGTAACCGCCGCCATCACTCTGTCCCGATCGCATACTAAGAAAGGCGCTTCCCCGGGTCCATGGCTTCAAAGAAGGGTGCTCACGAGCTAAAAACTCTCGTGATCGTTGAGTCTCCTGCAAAGGCTCGAAAGATTGGCGGCTACCTCGGCGATGAATACATCGTCGAGGCTAGCGTCGGTCATATTCGCGACCTTCCGCAGCGCGCAGCCGATATTCCCAAGGAAGTAAAAAAGTTTGCTTGGTCTAAAGAAGGCGTAGATATCGAAAATGATTTCGCGCCTCTATATGTCATCAACCCAGATAAGCGAGCGAAAGTTGCTGAGCTTAAGGAGTTGATGAAGGGCGCGCAAGAAATCCTTCTTGCAACTGACGAAGACCGTGAAGGTGAAGCGATTGCCTGGCACTTAGTAGAAGTTCTACAACCAAAGATTCCTATTAAGCGCATGGTCTTTAATGAAATTACAGAAGAGGCGATTAAAGCTGCGGTAGAAAATACTCGCGACTTGGATTACAACCTTATTGATGCGCAGGAAACACGTCGCGTCTTAGATCGTTTATACGGCTACCGGCTTTCGCCAGTTTTATGGAAGAAGGTAATGCCGCGTATTTCAGCCGGTCGTGTGCAATCCGTTGCAACTCGTTTGATTGTTGAAAAAGAGCGCGAACGCATGGCCTTTATCTCATCTGCATGGTGGGACCTAGATGCTGCAACTGATCTTGGATTTAGTGCGCGCTTGTTATCTGTAAATGAGAAGAAAGTAGCGTCTACATCTGACTTTGGCGCAGATGGAGCGGTTAAAGAAAAGTCCCTTAAAGATATTTTATTACTTGATGAAACAGCTGCTAGATCTCTCGTTGAATCACTCAAGGGTTCACCGCTGACAGTTAAGTCAATGGAAGAGTCACCGCGCACCGAACGACCAAAACCACCATTTACAACTTCAACCATGCAGCAAGATGCTGGTAGCCGACTCGGCTGGGGCGCACAGATCACGATGCGTATCGCGCAACGTCTCTACGAAAACGGATATATCACTTACATGCGTACCGACTCAATAAATTTGAGCGAACAAGCAATTAAAGC
>WLNN01000116.1 GCA_009699765.1 Actinomycetota bacterium | reverse complement strand
ATCCCGCAACCTATACCGGCGTATTCGACAAGGTCCGCGCGCTATTTGCTGAAACTACTGAAGCAAAGGTACGCGGCTACCAACAAGGTCGATTCTCATTTAATGTTAAGGGCGGACGATGTGAGAACTGTTCTGGTGACGGAACAATCACAATTGAGATGAACTTCTTGCCCGATGTTTATGTGCCATGCGAAGTCTGTCACGGTGCTCGATATAACCGCGAAACTCTCGAAGTTCATTACAAAGGCAAGACAATCGCAGATGTCTTAAATATGCCTATCGAACACGCCGCAGAGTTCTTTGAATCTATGCCAACTATTGCTCGATACCTAAAGACGCTCTGTGATGTTGGACTTGGTTATGTTCGTCTCGGACAAGCTGCGACGACATTATCCGGTGGAGAAGCTCAGCGCGTAAAGTTGGCGACAGAACTCCAGCGACGTTCGACCGGTCGCACCATCTATGTTCTCGATGAACCCACCACGGGTCTTCACTTTGAAGATGTCAATAAACTCTTAGGTGTATTGAAGCGTTTGGTAGATAGCGGAAATACAGTTGTTGTAATCGAGCATAATCTCGATGTCATCAAATCCTCAGATTGGGTTATCGATATGGGACCTGAAGGCGGATTCCGAGGTGGATTGGTAGTCGCTGAGGGCACTCCCGAAGATGTTGCCAAAGTTAAAGAAAGTTACACCGGACAGTTCTTGGCAGAAATTCTTGCGACCAACCGAGTGAAGACTTCAACGCAAAAGAAAACTACAACCAAAAAATAAAATGGCCGATCCTGCCAGCTATCGTCCTTCGGAGATCCCCGAAGAGCCAGGTGTTTATCGTTTCTATAACAAGAGCGATAAAGTCATTTACGTAGGTAAGGCAAAGAATCTTAAGCATCGCCTAAGTTCGTACTTCCAATCCAATCTCGCCCAGAAAACTTACCGAATGGTGCACGAAGCAGTACGTGTTGATTGGACGATTGTAAATACCGAGCTTGAGGCACTTGCTCTTGAGTTCTCATGGATCAAGCAATACCACCCAACCTACAATGTTCAATTTAAAGATGACAAGTCTTATCCGTATCTAGCTATATCCCTAGAAGACGAATTCCCACGCATTTTTATCACTCGTAAGGAGAAGCGCTCCGGGCTTAAATATTTTGGTCCATATACAAATGCTTGGGCTCTTCGAAACACATATGAAGTTCTGCTTAAGGTCTTCCCGGTGCGATCTTGCAGCGCCGGAAACTTTCAACGAGCGCAACGCTCAAAGAGGCAATGCTTGTTAGGTGATATTGGTAAATGTGCAGCCCCTTGCGTTGGTTGGGTATCACCGGAGGAACATAAGGCGATTGCTTACAAACTCGATGCTTTTATGGAATCAGGCATGGATGATTTACTTCCAACGATGCGTCGCGAGATGGAGCTTGCATCTTCGCGCGAGGAGTTCGAACGCGCTGCTCGAATTCGAGATCAGATTGAGTCTTTTGAGAAGGCTCAGCGATCAACCCAAGGAAATCTCTCAGATGATTTAGATGGTGACTTCATTGCAATTCATGAAGAAGGCCTACATGCAGCAGGGTCTATTTTTATGGTTCGGAGAGGCTCTATAAAAGGTTCTCGTTCGTGGATTGTGGATCAAGAGCGAACATTAGAAGGTGACGATCAATATGCATCACTTCTATTCTCAATCTATGGTGATGGAACAACAGAAATACCGTCGACTATTCATATCAACGGTGAGCCATCAGATCGTGAAGCGCTAGGGGAGTGGCTTACTTCATTGGCAGCCCATAAGGTCACGATTAAAGTGCCTCAACGCGGCGAAAAAGTTGAGCTCCTGGAAACAGTTGAGCGAAATGCACATTACGCGCTGGTCCAATTTATGAGCAAGCGCGCAACAGATGCAGCAGTCTCTGGCAAAGCGCTAATTGAACTTGAAGAACAACTCGAGCTACCACGTACTCCACTTCGCATTGAGTGCTACGACATCTCCAATATCTCAGGTACTTCTGTTGTTGCATCGATGGTGGTTTTTGAAGATGGCTTAGCAAAGAAGAGCGAATATCGTCGCTTTGCGATTGATACCTCAACTGCAACAGATGACACGCGTGCGATGCACCAAGTCATCACACGCCGCATGAAACGGTTGTTAGCAGATCGCCAGGTTAATCACAGTGAGGTGGCCGAAACGGGTGGCAAGCTATCAAAATTCTCATATCCGCCTCAGCTTATTGTTGTCGATGGAGGCGCTCCTCAGGTCGCCGCAGCGCAACGCGCACTCGATGAATTGGGTATAACAGATATTGCACTTGTTGGATTGGCAAAGCGCTTAGAAGAAGTGTGGCTACCGAATTCATCGGACCCATTAATTTTGCCTCGCACAAGTGAAGGCATGTATCTACTCCAACGCGTGCGCGATGAGGCGCATAGGTTTGCAATTACGTTTCATAGATCAAAGCGCTCTAAAGTTATGCTTGAATCTTTATTGGATGAAATTCCACAATTGGGTGAGTCTCGTCGAAAAGCGCTGCTAGAACGATTTGGTTCGGTAACAGCAATCCGAAAGGCATCTTTGGCTGAGCTCGAGACAACTCCTGGAATTGGTTCTACGATTGCCGGAGTTATTTACTCTCATTTAGAGAAATTAAGCACCTCATCAATAGATATGGCCACTGGAGAGATTCTCGATATTTGAGGAATAGGGCAGAATAAGGCTATGAGTAATCGAGAGCTTCTAGTCCTGACTGGCATGTCCGGTGCTGGGCGCTCAACTGTTGCTCACGCACTTGAAGATTTAGGTTGGCATGTTGTAGATAATCTGCCGCCGGCTTTGCTTCCGGAGCTTGCTACTGAGATGGAGAAGACAGATTCATCCCTCGCCGTCGTAGTTGATGTCCGCGGCGGAAAGTTCTTCGATGCACTCTCTAGCGCACTTGCAGAACTTTCAGCAACACATGTGAAGTATAGACTTCTTTTTCTTGATGCAAGCGATCAAGCTCTTGTTCAGCGTTTTGAGTCAACCCGTCGTCCTCATCCATTGCAATCATCAGATCGCATTGTCGATGGAATCGAACGCGAACGCGCAAAGTTAGAGGAACTTCGCTCTCAGGCAGATGTTGTAATTGATACTTCGAATCTCAACGTCCATCAACTCGAAAAGCGTACCGCTGAGATATTCGCAGCCGGGATGACTAAGGCGCTTCGTATAAATGTTCTTTCATTTGGATATAAGTACGGAATTCCAGTCGATGCTGATTTGGTTCTTGATTGCCGCTTCATACCAAATCCTCATTGGGTCCCAGAGCTCAGGCCTTTATCTGGTTTGGATGATGCAGTCTTTGAACATGTTTTTGCAACCGAAGGTGTCGCAGATTTTGTGAAGTCTTATGTTGCGGTAGTAGAGAAGATGATCCCCGGATACCTTCAAGAAGGCAAGAAATACGTCACAATCGCAATTGGTTGCACTGGCGGCAAACACCGTTCTGTCTCAGTTGCTCGCGAAATCGCAACACAACTCAATCGCGAACATGGTGAATTTTCTGTCTCGGCTCATGCAACGCATCGCGATGTAGGTCGTGAATGAGTTTTGCTCCTCGAGTTGTAGCGCTCGGTGGCGGTCACGGTTTAGCGGCAACACTTACGGCGTTGAGATCAGTTACGCGTGAAATAACTGCTGTAGTTACTGTTGCAGATAATGGTGGATCTAGCGGTCGGTTACGTGAAGAATTTCCAATCATGCCACCTGGTGATCTACGAATGGCTTTAGCAGCTCTCTGTGCAGATGATGCGTGGGGTCGCAATTGGGCGGAAATATTGCAATATAGATTTACAAGTGAAGGTCCTCTCAACGGTCATGCACTTGGCAATCTTTTACTCGCTGCACTTTGGGATCGCGATCAAGATGTAGTTATTGGGTTAGATCAGGTCGGTGCTCTGCTAAAAGTTGTTGGACGCGTTCTTCCAATGAGCGCCCAGCCATTAGATATTGAAGCAAGTTTCGAAAACAATGGCAAAATAATCGAAGCAATCGGACAAGTTGCTGTCGCAACAACTCCGGGCAGATTGCAATCTCTTCGAATTAAGCCAGAGAATCCTTCAGTGCGTCCGGAAGTTCTACAGGCAATTGCTGAGGCGCAATGGATCACGATGGGTCCTGGTTCGTGGTTTTCTAGCGTGCTTCCGCATTTAATGGTTCCGGTACTTCGTAAGGCAATTATTGATTCACCTGCGAAGAAAATTCTTTTACTCAATCTGGATTCGGGGAGCCAATCTGGAAATATTGCAAAGAGCGCAGGGGAGTACGCGGGTTATTCACCCTTAGAGCACTGCGAAATTCTTCGAACATATGCACCTGATTTACATTTCGACCTAGTTGTTGCCGATTCACATTTGTCGGGCAGGGATGAGCTCGTGGAATACTTATCTCAACGTGGGTCTGGCTTCTATGAGGCGGATTTACGCAATTCTCAGGTGAAAATTCACCATGATGGAGAAAAATTGGCCTCCACTTTCGCTCACATTGCGCGCGAATT
>WLNN01000115.1 GCA_009699765.1 Actinomycetota bacterium | reverse complement strand
TTAAGACACGTACAGATCTAGAAGCAGCTTTCAAGACTCTTCAATCAAAGGGCAAGAAAGCAATTCACTTCTCAGCTATCTGGTGGTCACTTGGTGCACACTTCACAAACATCTACCACGCTAACTCATCTTCAACACATGAAGGTCGCCTCAAAGTTCTTGATGCACTTTCAGACGGTAACAAGGACCTCTCAGCAGATCCTGTCTACAAGAACTGGCTTGCAACATACGATCTTCTAAAGAAGTACAACGGATCACCTGCAAACCTCACAGATACTGAATACGATGCTTCAATCGCAGCACTTGCATCAGGTGACTACGGCTTCATGTTCCAGGGTAACTGGACAGAGCCAAACTTGATGACAGCTGCAGCTGGCACAGACTTCGGAATCATGAACCTTCCAATCAGCACAAATGCAAAGACATATGGAAATGATTCAATTCCTGTCGGCGTACCTGGCTACTTCATGGTCGATACAAAGCAGTCAACAAAGGCAGAGCGCGATGGCGCGATTGACTTCCTTACATGGCTCTACACATCACCAGCAGGACAGGGCTTCGTTGCTAACCCAGTAACTAAGGGCGGCATGGGCTTTATCCCTGTCTACAGTGGCTTCAAGGTTCAGCCAGCAACTTACATGGCAAAGGAAATCTCTAAGTATGTTGTTGCAGGCAAGACACTTGAGTGGATCAACACCTACTACCCAGCAGGTCTCCAGGAGACTGTTGGAAAGGTATCTATGCAGCAGTACTTCACAGACAAGATCAGCGCGGCTGAACTTGCTACTGCGATTCAGAATGCATGGAAGGGTTCAGTAAAGACTTGGCGAGGAGCTGCGAAGTAATTCGCACCCCTATTTTCAAGTGCTCTAGAAAGTAAATAGAATCATCCTGAGGCGGGGCAACCTGCCTCAGGATGATTTTTCTTCAAGACGATGTTCACATTAGTTATTTAATAGCAAAGGGATTGAAATGATGTCAAAGAGAACAGCAAAGAAGTTTCTGCAGTTCTCATTCCTGCCTCTTGCAATCTTTACCATCGTTCTCATTGTGCCCTTCGTCAATGGTGTGTATTACACCTTTACCGACTGGGATGGTTTTGAAGCTACAAAGCTCGTGGGCTTCGATAACTACGTTAAATCTTTTCAGGATCCCACCTTCTGGGCGACACTGAGATTCACCGGGCTCTTTGTGGTCGTCTCCATGGTCGCAGTCAATGCTGTTGCCTTTGGATTAGCTCTCATCGTCACCTCAAAACTTCGCAGCCGAAATATTCTTAGAACATTCTTCTTTGTGCCTAACCTCATCGGTGGAGTTGTTCTGGGTGTAATCTGGCAATTTATCTTTAACAGCGCACTAGTTTCAATCGCTAATAAATACGACTGGGAACTTTTTAAAGAGTCTTGGCTCAATGACACCAACAAGGCATTCTGGGCATTGATTATCGTGACTGTTTGGCAGTCATCTGGTTACATGATGATCGTTTATATCACCGGTTTGATCTCTATTGAGCAAGATGTTCTTGAAGCGTCACAGATTGACGGTGCATCACCAGTGCGTACGCTGTTAACTATCAAAATTCCTTTGATGGCACAGGCCTTTACCATCGCGCTCTTTTTGACGCTGCGTGGTGGATTTATGGCCTATGACGTCAACCTCGCACTTACCGGCGGCGGACCATTCCGCGAGACTGAACTTATCTCCATGCACATTTTCCAAGATGCATTTGCAAACGGAAACTTCGGCACAGGTCAATCGAAGGCGGTAGTGATGTTTATTGTGGTCGCACTTGCGGCTCTCTTTCAGGTGACAATCTCGAAGAGATATGAGGTACAGCGATGAGCTCACGCGCACATCTTGGTAAGCGAATCACATTTTTTGTCGGAGTAATCCTTGCCTTCGCCTATGTATTCCCATTCTTCCTAGTCTTCGTCAACTCACTGAAGTTAAAGTACGACATCTTGAAGAACCCGCTATCAATTCCAACAACCATTACATGGGATAACTTCCAGCAGGCGTTAGAGAAGATGAATTTCTATCGCTCCCTAACGAACTCAATCATTATTACTGTCTTGAGCGTCTCGCTCTTGATCTTCTTCTCATCAATGCTGGCGTACTACTTAGCCCGTACTAAGAAGAAGCACACGAAGTACATATTCTTGATTCTTGTGACATCAATGATCGTTCCATTCCAAGCGCTGATGATTCCATTTATGGCTCGCTTTGCTCCATTTGTTTCCTGGAACAATCGTGGCGCTTTGATCTTCTTCTACATCGGTTTTGGCACCGCACTCTCAACATTCTTGTATCACGGCTTTATCAGCAACATTCCAACTGAGATTGATGAGGCAGCTTCAATTGATGGCGCATCCGATTTAGTCGCATTCTGGAAGATTATCTTTCCAATGATGCGTCCCATCACCGCAACAGTGGCAATCATCAACGCACTCTGGATTTGGAATGACTTCCTACTTCCACGCCTTGTACTTACGGATGAAAGCCAGACTCTGCCGCTTTCTACTTATCTCTTCTATGGTCAGTACTCTATTGAATACGGACAGGCGATGGCGGGACTTGTACTTGCCGTTATTCCGATAGTGATCTTCTATCTAGTGCTGCAGAAACAGTTTATTTCAGGTATTTCACAGGGAGCTGTCAAGTAAGAGTTTTAACTGAATTACGAATTATCATCGAGGTAGGTACGCGCATTTGTGAAGTATTACTAGCTGGCTTTTCAATTTTTGCCATGATTTGCGATGCTGCTAGCTGACCTAAAAATTGCACTGGTTGAGAAATAGTTGTGAGCCCAATAATTTCAGCAAAGTCATGGTTGTCATATCCAACCACAGACATATCTTCAGGGATACGCAACCCTTTCTTGCGCAGAGATTTAATAACACCGAAGGCCATCTCGTCACACTCACAGAAAATCGCTGTAGGGAGTTTTTTACGACTTAAAAATTCATCCATTGCTAACTCAGAGGTATGGCTATCAAAGTCTGCGCTTATTTCATAAGCAGGATTAAATTTAATACCATTTCTTTCCAGAACATTGAGAAAACCTTGGCGTCTCTGGTTTGCGACCTCGAAGTTATATGCGTAAGTGTTTTGCCCCACCATAATGGCAATTTCGGTGTGGCCCATACCCACAAGATGCTGTGTTATGACTTCTGCACCTTGAATATCATCGATGGATACACAAGAGCAACGAGAATCAGGAACTCCAAGTAAAGCAACAGGAATTCCAAGTCCAAGTATTTGTTCAAATTCCTTTTCTGTCGGTGGCAAGGAAATTACAATGAGACCGTCAACTTTCCCAACTAGATTCTTCTGTTGAAAGACTCGTTGCCGCGCATCCACTTGAGCGAAGTTATAGAGCAGAAGATCCATTCCAGCTTCACGAAGAGCTTGCTCAACTCCGGCTAGCGCTTGCGAGAAATACCAACGCGATAAAAAAGGGGCAATCACTCCGATTGTGTTGGTTCTCGTGCCCTTATTTCGCGGAAGAAGATCTGGGCGAATCGGATAATCCAGCGCTTGTGCAGCCTCAACAATCTTCTTACGGGTGCGTTCATTTACATGGTGCATCCCGCGTAGCGCGCGAGAAACCGTGGCTGGAGAGACTCCAGACCTCTTCGCAATTTCGACTATTCCTGACACAATACGCAAAGGATATGCAAAAAACTGCAAATATCAATAGGTGAAAGTAGATTTTAAAGTGGCACTCACACCCGATAAGAATTGGTGGCGACAAGCTGTCATCTATCAGATTTACCCTCGCTCATTTAAAGATTCCAACGGCGATGGTCTTGGAGATATTAAAGGTGTTACATCAAAGATTGATTACCTATCCTCATTAAATATAGATGCAGTTTGGCTATCTCCTTTCTATCCATCCGCGTTAGCTGATGGTGGATACGACGTTGATGATTACCGTGATGTAGATCCAAAACTTGGCACACTCGCAGATTTCGATGAGATGCTCGAAAAATTACACACGGCTGGAATTCGCGTTTTTGTAGATATTGTTCCCAACCACTCTTCAAATCTTCATGAATGGTTTCAAGAAGCGATTATGGCCGAGCCAGGATCACCAGCGCGTAATCGATATATCTTCCGTGATGGCAAGGGCGCTAACGGCGAACTTCCTCCAACTAATTGGCCTTCACACTTTGCGCCAAATGCATGGACTCATGAATCTGCAATGGGCGGCAAACACAATCAGTGGTACTGCCACCTCTTTGCACCAGAACAACCGGATTTTAATTGGGATAATCGCGAGATTGAAGATGACTTCCTAAAAACCTTAAAGTTCTGGGCAGATCGCGGAGTTGATGGATTCCGCATTGACGTTGCACATGCGCTGAAGAAAGATTTATCTGAGCCACTTAAAGATCAAGAACGCTATCCAGATCTTGTTAATCGTTCAAAAGAACAGAACATCCTCTTTGATCGCGATGATGTACATGAAATTTATAAAGAATGGCGCCAGTTATTCAATCAATATAATCCACCACGTGTTGCAGTAGCAGAGGCGTATGTTCCGGCAGATCGCCTTGCAAAATATGCAAGTCCTGGTGAATTAGGCCAAGC
>WLNN01000114.1 GCA_009699765.1 Actinomycetota bacterium | reverse complement strand
GCTGTCGTGGCCTCTGACATACCGGCCTTCGATGCCCTTTTAGGTAATGGCGCTTATGGGTCTTTATTTATTTCGGAAGATGCTGCTTCGCTTGCTAATGTGATTAACGATCTCTTTGAAGATGACGAGCGCCGAAATCGATTGCGGTCAACAGGAAAAATTTATGCTCAAAGTTTCGATTGGGATGTTGTTGCAGAGCGCATCTACGATGTCTATGAGATGGCCATGGTGGGTCTAGGCAAAGTCACGCTCTCCTCTGAGGGCCGAGGATGGAATAGGTTTTTAGGTAAATGATATGAACTTCAAAGTCCTGTTGATTCTTTTTCTAATTGCGCTATTTGCTTGGTACCTTTCATTTTTAGCCACGAGACTCGACCGACTACACCATCGCGTTGAAACAAGTTGGGCAAATCTTGACAGCTTGTTGCAAAGAAGAGCAGCTATTGCAATAGAAATAGCACGTTCAGATATTTCGGATCCGGCTTCATCGCTATTGCTAACTTTTGCAGCTCATCAAGCGAGAGAAGCAAGCGTAAAAGATCGCTCACAAGCGGAGACTGGTCTTTCTGGCGCTCTGGGAATTCTCTTGGAAGCTTCAACGAACATTCACAATTTGGCGGAGTTAGATTTACTCCGAGAGTTGTCAGAGTTAAACGCGAAGATAAAGGTTGCGATTGCTCTTCATGTCGAATCTGTTAGTAGGACTCAATTGATTAGGTCTAAATGGGTTATACGTACCTTCAAACTCGCCGGTAGTGCGCCACTGCCGGTCACTTATGAATTCGAAGCAGATGTCCTTTAGACGAAAACTGATATCAGTTTTTGCCTTAGCGGCCATCTGTGTGGTGGCAGTTGCGCTTGTTCAATACTCCTCAACCGGCAAAATAGGTTCTCATTCGATCAAAGAAGTGAAAGTAAATTCACTCACCGGATTACCGGGCTCTGATGGTCCAATTTTGGCGGTAAAGATTGATGACACTCCTTATGCGCATCCTCAGGTTGGTCTTCGCGTTGCGGATGTTATCTATATCGAACAAGTAGAAGGAGGGCTTACGCGCCTTGCAGCTCTCTTCTCTTCAAGTATTCCTGCAAAGATTGGCCCTGTTCGTTCAGCACGAATTTCAGATCTCGAACTTCTTTCGCAATACGGCAAGGTTGGGTTTGCTTTTAGTGGTGCTCAAAGAAAATTCCTTCCCGAGATTGCTGCTGCGAATCTTTATGATGTGGGTGCAAATAGATTTGGTCCAAAGTTTTACGCAAATGATCCATTGCGAAATCCTCCTTATGCAATGATGCTTTCTGCACCTGAATTGAAAGAAGAAGCTTCGGCTCGCGGGATTTCATTTGCATCTTCTGCGCCGATGGGTTGGAAATTTGGCGATCTAGCGATACCAGTGACAAAAGTTTCAAATGTTCATATCTCTTGGCCGGCTGCCTCTTACGATGCATCTTGGTCTGAAAGTGAGCGAAGATGGTTGCTCAAACACGATGGCGAAGCCAATCTCGATGACTCTGGATACCAATTGGGTTCGCCGACATTTGTTATCCAGATTGTTAGCATTTCTGATTCAGAATACAAAGATAAGCTCGGTGGAGTCACTCCATTTTCGGCGACAGTTGGCTCAGGCAAATGTTTCCTTCTTCGCGATGGCGGGTACATTCCATGTCTTTGGAGCCGCGCTAGCGCAGAGGAAAAAACATCTTTTACTGATGCCTCCGGAGCCGCTATTAATTTTTCGCAAGGACAGATTTGGTTCGCTTTGACCTCGCAAGAGCCCGTTTTTACCCCTATTACTAACGGAGATGCATCATTGAAGGCGAGCAAGTAGACTCCTCGTTACAGTAAAGCGGTTTTCGAATATGAAGTCCTACAAGGGAGAGAAAATGTCTGAAGCAACAGGTACAGCTCGCGTAAAGCGCGGAATGGCCGAAATGCTCAAGGGTGGCGTCATCATGGATGTAGTCAATGCAGATCAAGCAAAGATTGCTGAAGATGCAGGCGCATGTGCAGTTATGGCACTAGAGCGCGTACCCGCAGATATTCGTGCGCAAGGCGGCGTTGCTCGCATGTCAGATCCTGACATGATCGAGAAGATCCAAGCAGCAGTCTCAATCCCAGTAATGGCTAAAGTCCGAATCGGACACTTTGTAGAGGCTCAGATTATTCAATCACTTGGAGTCGATTACATTGACGAGTCAGAAGTACTCACCCCCACAGATTATGAGAACCATGTCGATAAGTGGAAGTTCACAGTTCCTTTCGTCTGCGGTGCAACGAATCTTGGAGAAGCTCTTCGTCGTATCAATGAAGGCGCAGCAATGATTCGCTCAAAGGGCGAAGCGGGTACAGGAGATGTATCGAATGCTATGACTCACATGCGCAAGATTGGTGGCGAGATTCGCCGTCTATCTTCGATGCGTGAAGATGAACTTTATGTTGCCGCAAAAGAAATGCAGGCACCATTTGCCCTAGTTCAAGAAGTTGCTCAAACCGGAAAGCTTCCAGTTGTTCTTTTCACTGCCGGTGGAATTGCAACACCAGCTGATGCGGCCTTAATGATGCAGATGGGCGCTGACGGAGTGTTCATTGGTTCTGGTATTTTCAAATCTGGAAATCCTGCTCAACGCGCAGCCGCTTGCGTCAAGGCCACAACATTCTTCGATGATCCAAAGGTGCTTGCTGAAGTTTCGCGTGGTCTTGGCGATGCAATGGTTGGAATCAATGTTTCAGATATTCCTGCACCACATCGCCTCGCTGAGCGCGGTTGGTAGCAATTAGTTTTAATGAAGATTGGCGTGCTTGCTCTGCAAGGAGATTTTCGCGAACACATTGAGGCATCGCAGGCTTGTGGGCATAAGGCAGTTGCAATCCGGAGAGAAGTTGAACTAAACGATCTTGATGCCTTGATTCTTCCCGGCGGTGAATCGACAACTATCGCCCTTCTGGCCCGCAACTACAATCTCATAGAACCAATTCGGTCAAAGATTTCATCAGGCCTACCCGTTTATGGTTCTTGTGCCGGAATGATTCTGCTGGCAGATCGTTTAGTTGGTGGAGTTGAGAAACAAGAGACTTTCGGCGGGTTGGATATAACTGTCAAACGCAATGCCTTTGGTCGCCAAGTAGATTCCTTTGAAGAAGAGATTGACTTCGCCGGCAGGCGAGTCAATGGGGTCTTCATTCGCGCCCCTTGGGTTGAACAAGTTGGAAGCGAAGTTGAAATTCTAGCTACAGTAAATTCGCATGCGGTTGCTGTGCGACAAGGCTCGATTCTTGCCACAAGTTTTCACCCTGAATTAACGGGGGACCTGAGCGTTCATACATACTTTTTTGATGAGATTTGTAGGTAAGCGGTACTCTTTCGCTATTCAACACATGTCAAAATAGGTCAATGCAATCGAAGTCAGTCCTAGTCGATTCGATGAGAAAGTTTCTGGTGAGGTGATTCATGTCCGGCCATTCCAAGTGGGCAACTACTAAGCATAAGAAGGCTGTCATCGATAGTCGTCGTGCAAAGAATTTTGCTAAGTTGATCAAAGCTATTGAAGTTGCTTCGCGCAACGGTGGTCCTGACATCGACGGGAACCCAACCCTCTTTGATGCAATTGCTAAGGCAAAGAAAAATTCAATGCCAGCGGATAATATTGAACGTGCAGTAAAGCGTGGCGCGGGACTTGAGTCAGGTGGTGCTGATTGGCAAACAATCATGTACGAAGGCTATGGACCTAATGGCGTAGCAATCATGATCGAATGTCTTTCGGATAATCGCAATAGAGCCGCCTCTGAAGTTCGTGTAGCCGTAACTCGCAATGGTGGAACGATGGCTGATCCTGGATCAGTTGCTTACCTTTTCAATCGCAAGGGCGTTATCATCGTTAATAAAGCAATAGGAGCAACCGAGGATTCAATCCTTGAAGCCGCCCTCGATGCGGGCGTTGAAGAAGTAAATGATCTTGGTGAATCCTTTGAGGTTGTCTGCGAGGCCTCTGATTTGGTCGCCGCTCGTACTGCTCTACAAACTGCCGGCATAGATTACGAGTCCGCAGAATCTTCATTTATACCTTCAATGCTGATCCCGCTCGATGCAGAAGGTGCGCAGAAGGTTTTTGAACTTATTGATGCAATTGAAGAGCTCGATGACGTTCAGAACGTGTTCGCAAACTTCGATGTTTCCGACGATGTAATGGCGAGCCTTTCTTAAATTTCTGCAAGGCAGGGCAATAGGCTTGGCTATATGGCCACTTCGAAAATAATCATGGGCGTTGACCCGGGCCTAACTCGCTGCGGAATGGGCGTCATTTCGGTCAGTGGAAGAACCATTTCCCTCGTTGAGGTCGGCGTAATCCTCACTCCTGTTGATTCACCACTGGAGTATCGGCTTCTTCAAATTGAACGCGAAATTACAGAGTGGATTGAACGAAATCGGCCGGATGTCGTAGCTGTAGAACGCGTCTTCGCGCAACACAATGTGCGCACCGTAATGGGAACGGGGCAGGCAGCCGGAGTCGCTCTTCTTATTGCAGCTCGCAAAGGAGTTCCGGTTGCAATGCATACCCCTTCTGAAGTTAAAGCTGCCGTAACAGGATCTGGGCGAG
>WLNN01000113.1 GCA_009699765.1 Actinomycetota bacterium | reverse complement strand
GAGTCTGAAGCTTTAATCATTACAAAGCGCAACCCAGCTGCATGCATTTTCGCAAAGTTAATTGGTTTGTCTCCAGGATGTTGCCAACGACTTATATCCGCGCCGTGGATTCGATCACCCGGACCTGATAAAGGAATTACGGATTCCAGTGCAGCTGCATTAGAGGGAGCGGCTGTAATGGGGAATGAGAGCATTGTAATCGCTGCAAAGATTGCGATTGCCTTACGGTTGCGCATTTACTTCTCAATGATCACAACAGAGACGCCAAAGAGATCTCTGATAATGCCCTGTAATTGAGGTGCCATACGAATGCGAGCTTCGCGATAATCGTGACCCATTGCAAGCTTGGCGGGATCGCTGAAATCTAAAGTCAGGCGGCCATTGTCGAAAGAAATTAGGCGGCCATCAAAGAAAGCCATCCACGCAACTCGATTATCGCGTTCGAGCTGATCAAGAACTTCATTCCATCTAGCGCGTAGGTCGATGAGAGTAAGTTCGGCAGACATATTGCCGACTTTACCGCACTCACTGCTCTAAGTGGCTACATCGCGTGCTTGCGAGGCGCTCCCATCCATTTAAAGTATTCAGAGGCCAATATGACTCGCATATTTCGGCCACGTTCGTGGACAACATGTAGATGCTGAGCGATTCGAGTGATTGTCTGCTCTACAGATTTTTCACTGACAAAACGGGCTTTACCAATATCGGCATTGCTTAATCCAAGTGCGAGGAGACGAAGGGTTTGAACTTGAATATCTGTGAGAGAACCAAGTGAGCTATTCCAAACATTTGCAACCCATTCAGTTCGTGAATCTGGAAGGTTTGCCGCCTCGATAGCGCTACGAATTTCGCGAAGGTCATTGAGGGCTGATTTCTCAATTAGTTGAGTACCAATGGGCAAGTCATCTTCGTTCATTCCATATAGACGAAGATCTGGCGCCTCAGTCAAAAGAACAATGCCCACCGCAGGGTTTAACTTACGAATTGTGCGAAGCATCTCTAGGCAAGATTGATCGCATCCCTGAAAATTTATAAGGAGCGAATCTGGATGTACTGCACGAAAGAGTTCTAGAGCGCTATCTATATCGCAAGCTTGGCCTACGACATCAAGGCTTTGCATACGAAGTGAATCTGCAAGTGTTGCAAGTTCAAATCGATTGCAATCGAGGATAAGGATTCTGGTCTTCTCAAGGTTTAATGTTGTCATGGTGTGAAGGTAGCGATGAAAGTGATCCCAACTTAGGAAAGTTAGGCAATCGTGAAGATAACGTGAATGTTCTTCGGGCCTGACCTCGTTACTTCAGGATTGTCGCTACGGTTTGCGAAACTTCATCAATAATTGAAGTGGCTGAGATTGGACCACCTTTGGATGCTGCAAGCGCGGCACGGTTATGTATAAATGCCCCAGTTGCCGCAACATCAGCTAGACGCTTTGGGTTATTGAGAATTTCAATGTAATTTGTTGCTATAAGTGCACCAATTATTCCCGCTAAGACATCACCAGATCCTGCTGTTGCAAGCCATGGAGTGCCCTTTGGTAATTCAATTACGTAATCATCTTGCGCAATATAAGTTGTTGAACCTTTCAGAAGTACGGTGACAGCAAGGGCCTCGGATGCACGTTGAGCCCATTCGAGTGGATTGGATTCAATCAACTCAGCGCTGGCGATAATTCCACGTTGTGCAAGCAACTTCGAGAGTTCTCCAGAATGCGGGGTAATTAGTGTGGGTTGTTCGAGTGATCCGGCCAAATGGAGGGCGCCAGCATCAAGGATAGTTGGAACACTTTGGCGGTTGAGTAATACAAACCAACGATGGCGAAGCCAAGTAGTCACATCACTATATTTCTTTGAGTCAATTCCAGAACCTGCAAGCCAAGCAGTTACTGGCCCTGGTTGCACAAGTGCTTCTGGGGTTTTATGCAAGACGAGGTGTGCGAGTCCGGAATTACTGTGAAAGCGGAGAGCGCCAACTCCAGTTGCGATTGCGGCATTGGTGCTAAGTACTGCCGCACCTGGATATTTTGCAGATCCTGTTATTACACCTAAGGTTCCGCGCGAATATTTATGATCTAGCTCGCTCGGGACGATGATGCATCGAGCGGCATCTTTTGTCTTCCACACTTTAATTGCCATGACCGCATCATATGCCTCAATCAGGTGCTCACGAAGACGGTAGCATTACTGCATGCGCAAATTTGTTGTGGTCGCTTTACTTTTTACGCTCGCGTCTTCATCTATGAGTGCCAGAGCGGAAGTTTTAAATAAAGATCAAAAAATGGTTCTTGTTAAAACTATTTCAGGGGATATCTCACCTAAATCAGTTTTGGCATCTAATAACGGATTAGTAAGCGCACACAATATGATGTACCGACATAGCGTCACAATCTACGATGCCAATAAAGCAGAAATCATTGCGACAGTCCCGGATTCAGTAAATCTCGCCGATTTTGGATATAAGAATTATTCAGGTTTATATCGGGGGGCACCAGTGGAGGGTGCATTTTCTCCCGACGGAAAATATCTTTACTTCACTAACTATGCGATGTATGGAAAAGGTTTTAATAAAGAGGGACATGACACATGTTCCCCATCTTCGGGCTATGACAAGAGTTTTGTTTCGCGAATCGACTTAAGCACAAAGAAAATTGATGCGGTCTATCCAGTTGGTTCAGTGCCTAAAGTTGTAAAAGTGACGCCAGATAACAGATACATCTTGGTGAGTAATTGGTGCTCATACACATTGACAGTTATCTCAATTGAGAGCGGTAAAACTGTAAAGTCAATCAAAATTGGTCGATATCCCCGAGGTATTGCAGTCAGCAATGACAGTCGATTCGCCTATGTTGCAGAGATGGGTGGATCAAATATCCACAGAATCAATCTCACTGACTTTACCGACTCGCTCATTCCTGTGGGCTCTAATCCCAGAGCTATCGTGCTTTCTCCCGATGAGAGCAAGATGTACATCACCATGAATCTCAGCGGCCGTGTTCAAGCTTGGGATTTAGTAGCTAAAAAGACAATTAAAAGTGTAAAGACAGGTGAAGCCGCGCGCAGCTTGGCAATCTCCAGCGACGGCACCGCCCTCTTTGTTGTTAATTTCTTTAGCGATACAGTCTCTAAAGTTCGCGCATCAGATATGAAGGTCTTGCAGAACATCAGGGTTTGCAATGAACCAATCGGCGTGACTTATGACTCGAGCACTAATCGCACATGGGTTGCCTGCTATGGAGGCTCACTCAAAGTTTTCGATAATAAGTAAATAAGACTTTGAAACGGTAATTATGAGAATCGCTACCTGGAACATCATGCATGCCGAGCATGTGAGGCCTGAGGGATTTAGCGATCCAGAGAGAGCTTTTCAGGCCGCGATATCTGCACTCGGTGCTGATTATTGTGGCTTGCAAGAAGTTGATTACTTTCATCCCCGAACAAAATCAATTAACCAAGCTGGATTTGCTGCCGATTCTGGTAGCTATCCGTATTGGGCATTTGCTCCTGCATTTACCGTAAAGGGAGAAAAGCAAGTAAATATCTCAAGGAGATCACCGCACGTACAGACAAATGCACATAACTCAATAAATCCTGCATATGGCATAGCGATACTTTCTAAAGTCCCCGTAGCGCAATGGCTACATAAAAAATTGCCTACTGCCCTGTGGGGCGGATATTTAACTTTTCCAATTAATGGCAAGCCAACACGGTTTTATGCCAAAGATCATTCTCGCGTAGCACTTGCTGCACGTTTTGATGACTTCATACTCATCAACACTCATCTCTCATTTGTGCCATTCTTTGCGCGAGTCCAACTTAGGACCTTAATTTCTTGGGCGAAGAAACTAGAAAAAAGATACAAAATTCCGGTGGTACTTATAGGTGATCTTAATCTTTCTCGCATACCTGGACCATGGAAGTCTGTTTTCTCTGGATTCACTTTTCCAGTTTGGGCGCCAGAGAGGCAAATTGATTTTATTCTTTCGCGTTCAGGTCAATGCGAAGCTGCAGTGATTGAAGGATTCGAAACTAGTGATCATGCAGCGCTGATTGCTGAGATTTCCCTCTAGTTTGAAGATTATGGATTAAATCGCAAGCATTAAGTACGCTATCGAGTATGAAATACGACTACGTAGGAAAAGTTATTGTTATTACGGGCGGCGCAGGAGGAATAGGTTCGCACCTAGCCCGCGAATTTTCTGGACGTGGCGCACAATTAGTTTTGTTAGACCTAAGCGAGAAGAGACTCGATACCCTGATTGAAGATCTGCCAGGTAAGGGTCACCTCGCTATTGCCCTTGATCTCACTGATCGAATAGCTATCGCATCTGCAATTAAGGATATCGATGCAAAATACGGGAGGATCGACGTTCTGATTCCTAACGCTGCAATCACAACAACTGATCGGTTTGATGAGCGAAGCGTAGAAAGCATCGAGTACGAACTAGATATTAATCTGCGTTCGCCCCTAGTAATTATCCGCTCTTCGATAGATTTACTAAAGAAATCTAATGACCCACGAATTGTCACAACGGTTTCACTCGGAGGAATTTTTCCACTCGGCGAAACACCAATGTACACAGTTTCAAAATTTGGTCTGCGTGGTGCGATGCTCT
>WLNN01000112.1 GCA_009699765.1 Actinomycetota bacterium | reverse complement strand
TGTGTCAAAGGTCCGTGTACATGAGTTGGCAAAACAACTCGGTATGGAAAGCAAGGAAGTCCTTGCTAAATTACAAGAACTCGGCGAATTCGTCCGATCTGCATCATCAACTGTTGAGCCACCGGTAGCACGTAAATTAATCGCGCTATATCCCGATGCAAAGCCAGTTGAAGAGAAGAAGCCAGTTAAAAAAGCTGCAGCAAAGAAGGCAGCTGCGCCTAAGAAATCTGAAGTTAACCCAGAACTTGCAGCAGAGCTTGCAGCAGAACTCGGTGTAGATCTCGCAGCGCTCAAAGCTTCGAGAGAAGCATCACGTGAGGCAGAACAAGCAGCGGCATCAGCAGCTGCTGCATATACCGCAACTCCAGATGCGCCGTCATCTCCAACAACTCCACCTACTTCAGGTGCAACACCAGTGCCACGTCCTGGAAATAATCCATTCTCAACTGGAAGCGCAGTTCCACGCCCACCACGTCCTGGTAATAATCCATTCTCAACTGGTGGCGCAGTTCCACGTCCGCCACAAAGACCAATGGGTGCAGCGCGTCCAGGTGCGCCACGTCCAGGTGCGCCACGTCCAGGATTTGCAGCACGTCCAGGTGCGCCACGTCCCGCAGGCGCAGGTGGTCCATCACGTCCAGGTTTTGCACCGCGTCCAGGTGGCGCAGGTGGAACAGGTGGAACTGGTGCGCCAAATGCATCAGGTCCATATCGTTCAGCAGGTCCATCAGCAGGTGGAGCACCAGGTCGTCCGGGTGGAGCACCAGGTCGTCCAGGTGGAGCACCAGGTGGTCGCGGATCTGCAGCAGGTGCATTCGGTAAAGGAAAATCTTCAAAGCGTAAGCAGAAGTCACGAAAGGCTTTGCGTGAAGAATTCGACAATATGCAAGCACCACAACTTGGTGGAGCAGTTATTCCTCACGGTGATGGCAAGACTAAGGTGCGTATGCGCCGCGGTTCATCACTTGCAGATTTTGCAGAGAAGATTGGCGCAGATCCAGCAGCGCTAGTTTCAGCGTTATTTCACCTTGGTGAAATGGTTACTGCAACTCAATCAGTAGATGCAGATACATTTGAAATTCTTGGTGCGCAGTTGAAGTACCAGATTGAAATTGTTTCTCCAGAAGATGAAGATCGCGAACTCTTGCAGGACTTCGATATCGACCTAGCTCAAGAGCTAGAAGATATGAACCCTGAAGACCTTGTTGCACGCCCACCAGTTGTAACCGTCATGGGTCACGTCGATCACGGTAAGACATCACTTCTCGATGCAATCCGTAAGACCGAGGTAATCAAGGGTGAAGCAGGCGGAATTACGCAGCATATTGGTGCCTACCAAATCCACCATGATCACGATGGCGTTAATCGCGCAATAACCTTTATCGATACACCAGGTCACGAAGCATTTACAGCGATGCGTGCTCGTGGTGCGAAGGTGACAGATATTGCGGTCTTGGTAGTTGCAGCAGATGACGGAATCATGCCTCAGACAATTGAAGCGCTGAATCACGCTCAAGCCGCTGATGTACCAATCGTTGTTGCAGTCAACAAGATTGATAAGGAAGGCGCAAACCCAGATAAGGTCCGCCAACAACTCACCGAGTACAACCTCATTGCAGAGGAGTACGGAGGAGACACAATCTTCGTAAACGTCTCAGCCAAGAAGGGCGAAGGTGTTGATGCGTTAATCGAGTCAATTCTTTTAACTGCGGATGCAGCTATCGATCTTCGCGCAATTGCTGAAGATGATGCTCGTGGTGTTGCAATTGAAGCGCACCTTGATCGTGGTCGCGGACCTGTTGCCACTGTGCTTGTACAGCGCGGTACGTTAAAGGTTGGGGATGCAATTGTTGCTGGAGGTTCATTCGGACGCGTACGCGCAATGCTCGATGAGCACGGCGAAACAGTTCTCGAAGCCGGACCATCTCGTCCAGTTCAGGTTCTTGGATTTACATCCGTTCCAAATGCTGGCGATACATTCCTTGTAGCCGAAGATGACCGTACTGCTCGCCAGATTGCCGAAAAGCGTCAAGCAGCAGAACGAAATGCTCAATTGGCCAAGGCGCGCAAGAAGGTATCTCTTGAAGACTTTATGGAACAGTCCAAGATTTCTACACTCAACCTTATTCTCAAGGGTGACGTATCTGGTTCTGTTGAAGCTCTCGAAGATGCGCTTATGCAACTTGATGTTGGAGCTGAAGTTGATCTTCGTGTTATTCACCGCGGTGTTGGTGCAATTACGAAGAGCGATATTACGTTGGCATCTGCATCAACTGCTGTGGTTATCGGATTCAACGTTAAGCCAGAGCCACAAACTGCAATCTTCGCTGATCAAGAAGGCGTTGAAGTTCGCTTCTATTCTGTTATCTATAACGCAATCGAAGAAATCGAACTTTCACTTAAGGGACTCCTTAAGCCAGAGTTCGAAGAGGTTGTATTGGGTACAGCTGAGGTTCGCGATCTATTCAAGTCATCAAAGGTTGGAACCATCGCTGGTTCTATCGTTACAGGCGGAATCATTCGTCGTAATGCAAAGGCACGCGTTCTGCGTGATGGCGCAATCATTGCTGAGAGCGTCACGATCGAATCACTTAAGCGATTCAAGGATGATGCCACCGAAGTCCGTGATGGCTTTGAGTGCGGTATCGGCGTAGGCAAGGGTGCCGATCTTCAGGTTGGAGACATCATTCAAGTCTTCGAGATGCAAGAGAAGAAGCGCGACTAAGGTAATCGGATTCAACAATGGGTAAATCACACCGCAGCAATAAAGTTGCAGACCGCATCAAGGTAGTAGTGGCACAGCTACTCGAGACGAAGATCAAGGATCCTCGCTTGGGCTTTGTCACTGTTACCGATGCGCGCGTTACTGGAGATCTCCAGCACGCCTCAGTTTTCTACACCGTATTCGGTGGCGATGATGAGCGATCTGCGACCGCTGTGGCCCTTGAATCTGCAAAAGGCGTAATCCGTTCTGCTGTCGGTAAAGATCTAGGCACGCGTATCACTCCAACACTTGAATTTATTCTTGATGGATTGCCAGAGTCAGCTCGTGCTATGGATTCATTGCTCAATAAAGTTCACGAGCTTGATGCACAGGTTGCAAAAGTGCGCGAAGGTGCGAAGCCGGTAGTTGAAGACGCTTATAAGCAGCCTCGTGTTATTGACGAAGATTAAGCCTTAAAAATATGTCTGACGGATTTTTGGTCGTCGATAAAGCTCCAGGTATGACAAGCCATGACGTTGTTGCAATTGGTCGTCGCGCACTTAACACTCGTAAAGTCGGTCACGCAGGAACATTAGATCCTATGGCAACTGGCGTTCTGGTCTTGGGATTTAACAACGGCACCAGATTGCTTCAGTACATCACTGATGGCGATAAGAGTTATACCGCGACAATTGTTTTAGGTGCATCGACAACTACTGATGATCATGAAGGCGAAGTCACTTCAACCACTGATGCCTCAACAGTAAGTGATGAAGACATCAAAGCGGTACTAGCTTCAATGGTTGGCGAAATTATGCAGCGCCCCACAAATGTTTCAGCAATCAAAGTAGATGGAAAGCGTGCATATGACCGCGCACGTTCAGGGGAGGAGTTTGAACTTCCCGCTCGCAAAGTAAATATTTCTCAATTAGATGTTCTGGATATTCGCCGCACAGAGGCAGCAACGATGGTTGATATTGAAGTTACGTGTTCTGCAGGCACTTACATCCGAGCTATTGCTCGAGACCTGGGCGCCGAGTTAAAGGTCGGTGGCCACCTCAATGTCTTACGTCGTACTCGCGTTGCTGGATTTTCTCTCGACCAAGCAATCGAAATAGATCAACTCAAAGCCGGAAATTTTACGTCGCTTGAGTTATCAGATGTTGCAAGAGCAACGTTTTCTACACGTGAAATAGACCTTGAAGAAGTTAATGAGCTCTCATTCGGCCGGCCTCTCGCTGCCAATGACAGTGATGAAATATTTGCAGCGTTATCTCCTGATAACCGCCTCATTGCTTTACTCAAGAATTCAGCTGACAAGGCGAAACCAGTCGCAGTTTTTGCAGCGGCGAACTAGGTAAGGCAAGATTAATCCCATGAGCGAAGCCACTGTAGTTGTCATCGGAGTTTTTGATGGCGTACATAAAGGTCATCAAGCTCTTCTAAAGCGTGCCAAGGAGATTGCTGATGGTCGCTCGATTATTGCGCTCACTTTTGATCCGCATCCACGAACAGTTTTTGCACCAGATTCTGTTCCGCCAATGCTCACCACCTTGCCCGACAGAGTCGAGTTGTTAAAGATTCATAACGCTGATCAAGTAGCGGTTATGAAATTTAATGAGCAGTTTGCTGCTATGGCACCAGATGAGTTTGTTTCAAACATTCTGGTCAATCAACTTCATGTGGGGACAGTAATTGTTGGAAAGAACTTCACCTATGGCGCAAAAGCTGCTGGCAACGTCGATTCTTTGATTAAAGCTGGTGTAACTCATGGCTTCACAGTTGATGTGCAGGAACTCGCAAATATAGGTCTAAATGGGGGAGATGAAGTAATTTCATCTTCTCGGATTCGCAATCTTGTAATGGAAGGTAAAGTCGAATTAGCTCGCGATTTACTTTCTCGCCCACACCGTCTCGACGGAGTTGTTGTT
>WLNN01000111.1 GCA_009699765.1 Actinomycetota bacterium | reverse complement strand
CATCGTCGTTGACGATTCAATCGTTCGCGGAAATACTCAGCGAGCAATTGTAAAAATGTTGCGTGATGCTGGAGCACTTGAGATCCATGTTCGAATTTCTTCACCACCAGTTCAGTGGCCATGCTTCTACGGAATCGACTTTGCTACTCGCGCCGAACTCATAGGCGCCGAACTTACGGTTGAGGAGATTCGCCAATCAATTGGTGCGGATTCGCTAGCTTTTGTTTCAGAGGCAGGGCTTATAGAAGCCACTAAAACCCCTGAAAGTAAGCTCTGTACAGCATGTTTCTCGGGTAAGTATCCAATTCCTATTCCACGAGATATGTCTGAAGGCAAAACTCGGCTAGAAATTCTGGAGGCATAAGCGATGGCTACCTATAAAGATTCTGGTGTTGATATTGATGCAGGGGATCGCGCCGTTGAATTGATGAAGGCATCCGTTGCTCGCGCCTCACGTCCTGAAGTCATGGGCGGCATTGGTGGATTTGCAGGTCTTTTCGATGCATCTTCGCTAAAGAATATGAAACAACCTTTACTGGCAACTTCAACAGATGGCGTTGGAACAAAGACAGAGATTGCACGTCAAATGGGAATCTACGACACTATCGGTGAAGATCTTGTTGCAATGGTTGTAGATGATCTTGTGGTCTGTGGAGCTGAACCATTATTTATGACAGATTACATTGCAGTTGGAAAAGTAATCCCAGAACGGATTGCTGCAATTGTCTCAGGTATCGCACGTGGATGTATTAAGGCCGGAACCGCGCTAGTTGGCGGCGAAACAGCAGAACATCCAGGATTACTTAAAGAAGATGAATTTGATATTGCTGGTGCTGCCACTGGAGTAGTAGATGCAGATCTTCAACTCGGCGCTCATCGCGTTAAATCCGGAGATTTAATTGTTGCAATGCCTGCAAGCGGAATCCATGCCAATGGTTTTTCATTGGTTCGCCATATCCTTGCAACGCAAGAACTTGATCTCACTCGCAATTATGATTTTGATAAATCACTTGGCGAAGTATTGCTAACACCAACCGAGATTTACACTCTCGACTGCCTTGCACTCATAAAGGCGCAGCACGCAAACATTCGTACCTTCAGCCACATCACTGGTGGTGGCCTAGCCGATAACACTGCTCGCGTTGTGCCAGCTGGCCTCACTGCCATCTATGATCGCTCGACTTGGGCGTTGCCGCAGGAGATGAAATTCCTTGCCGATATCGCCGGGGTCCCTCAAGGAGATCTTGAACGAACTTGGAATGTAGGCATCGGAATGTGCGCAATTGTTGATCCATCGGTGGGGGATTTAATCCTCCGCTCACTTGCCGCCCGGGGAATGAAAGCCTGGATAGCTGGTTCTATAGAGAAAGCTGAGAACGAAGGGGCTGCTCGATCGCTCTTAAAATCTGAATACAAGGGCTAAATCGCCCAATTGAGCCCCGCTTTGGTAGGCGGGGGCCACTCACGATAACCTACCCCCCTGAACAATAATTTCGATTAGGAGGTCTCGCCCATGGGTCGCGGCCGTGCAAAAGCAAAACAGACAAAAGTAGCTCGTGATTTGAAGTACAACTCCCAAGAGATGGATATTGAGCGTCTCGCCAAGGAACTTCATAACGACGCCCCACTTCAGCCAGAACGTGATGACGATGATCCGTTTGCTGAAGGTAACTACATTCCGCGCGCATAAATATTTTGCGTAAGTGAAGCTCTCATGAGTTCTACTCCATACGTAGCCTCTCTTCGAGTCTTCGAACCGATTTCAGCTTTTCCACCCGCAGATAGATTGCGATGGGAAACAATGTCACCTGATCTCGACACATACGAGGAAGAACAAGCGCTCGCTCTTCGGCGATTGGTTGCTCCTGAATCTCCCGCACTTCGCCCCGACGGCGTTCACATCATGGAATTAGATGGAGTTCGATATTTATCTCCTTGGTCAACTGCGTCACGTTGCTGGGCTGCACTCGATGATTTTAAAGATTCACTTCCTTCTTCAGTTGTTCCATTCTTCTTACCTCCTGCACTTGAGGAAGTTATAACTTCAGGAATGGAGAACGTTGAAGATCGAGTCCCACATATTTTGAGTGAGACCTGGATGGTTCCACCTAGATGGCTTGCACTTTTTGAACCAAATGATCGCTCGCGAGGATATAAAGATGGAGTTGCATTTTCGAAGGCGCGAACAACACTGACAAAAGCGATCGAGCGCGCAAACAATTCGCATGCAATAGTGTTGCAATCATTTGGTGAAGGTGTTGTAGAGCAAGAAATTGAAGAGTTGATTGATTGGCTCGAGTTATTTCATCCGCTTTCGCAGGTTGAGCTGGATTACGGAGGGCTTGCACATTATCTTGACGGGACCCTGAAGGCCGAAGGTATGGCAGGAATAGAAGATGACGGATCTATTGAAGATGTCATCTTTAGCCTCTCTGGTTTATCGGCTGGAGATGGTGCAATCGCTGGTGAGGGTTATGAGCGACTTGTTTCGCGTTGGCGACCCGTTCAAGCGCTCGAATCTGCGATGTAATTCGCGTAATTTCGTACTTTTTATAAATTTTCTTCACCTGACGTATTGCTATCTCACCCCTTTCTACACAATACTTTGCGACATTACGTAGCAATTCGGACATTTGAAATTGCTCAAGACCGGTCACCACATATTAAGGAACTCCCGTGAGAAAGGGCGCAGCGAATGAATCGCATTCCAGAAGCTGAAACCCTCCTCACCCCTCGTGAAGTCGCTGACCTCTTTGGTGTTGATCCCAAGACGGTTACTCGATGGGCTAAAGCCGGAAAGCTGACATCAATTCGCACCTTGGGCGGCCACCGTCGCTACCGCAAATCTGAGGTTGATGAGCTCCGAGCAAATTACTTTAAGAGCAATAGCTAAAACTATCAGGCATGAATTATTCAAGTACTAATTATTCTATATCCGCATTTGCGCTACTAGGTTTTCTTACATTTGCCCTCGTCGGATTGATTACCCCTCAGATTCGCAAAATCGCAATTCACTTTAATGCTGTTGATGCACCGAATCTCGATCGCAAAACTCAGAAAGAACCCGTCCCTTATCTAGGCGGCATTGCAATTGCAATCGGTGTGCTCTTTGCTTCATACGGTTCAATGTTGGCAGTTGATTTTTCTTGGAACACAATCCGACTTGCGAGCACTGTGCTAATTCCAGCAGTTGCGATATCTGCAATGGGACTCTGGGATGACCTTCGTGGACTACAACCATGGCCACGACTTATCGCTCAGACTTTTACTGCAGTAGCTGTTTCCACAATTTTGATTGCGACAAATACGAGTGGTGTTGCCTTCGGCAATGCGTTTCTAAATTATGGGATTACAACGCTATGGATTGTCGGAGTCTGTAACTCAATTAACTTCTTCGATAATCACGATGGCGGAGCTGCAGGTACCGTTGCAGTAATCACATTCTTCCTTTTCTTCATTGCATATGATCGACAGCAAATTTTGGTATCGGCTCTTGCGGTTGTAACTGCCGGTGCAACAGCAGGTTTTCTTCTCTGGAACCGCCACCCTGCAAAAATTTATATGGGAGATGCTGGTTCGCTCTTTCTCGGAATCATTATTTCTGTATTAACTATTCGACTCAGCCCAGGCGTGATTCCGGTCTATAAATCTCTTGCTATTCCAGTACTTCTGATGGCAGTGCCTATCCTCGACACCACGGTGGCGGTAATCTCTCGCCTATATAGAGGTATTTCTCCCTTTCAAGGTGGTCGCGACCATTTATCGCACCGCCTGATGCGCCTTGGCCTCAATCGTAAAATCACCGCGATTTCACTCTGGGCCTTGGCCGCTTTCTATGCAGCGCTGGCATTGGCTTTATATCTATGGCCCGACACCTATGGAACTCAAATTATCTTTATCGCAACAATTGCATGGCTGCTTAAGCTGATTGGGTTCCTTCGAATTCCTTCAGAGGGCTAAACTAAGGCCATGTCTAATACCCCAGCTGATGATGTAAAAGCAAAGATGCTCGCTGCCCTCGAAGCAAAGAAAAATAAGAAGGGCGCACCTGGCACACAGACTCATGCTGAGGGCGGATCAAAGATTAAGGGCGGCCAACGTTCTGGCGGCGCTCCACAAGTTCAGCGTAAGGCAGGACCTTCAGGTTCTGGTTCAGCCGGCTAAACCTTCGTTTTTCGCTTGTGCAATTTCTTCTTGAAATTCGAGTTCGGCCAAATTCCTCACGTAACAAAGTTGGCGGCAGTGCCGGCGAACCACCGAGATTAGTTGTTGCAGTGCAAGCGCCTGCGGTGGATGGAAAAGCTAATCAAGCGGTAGTCAAACAATTAGCCGAGACATTCAATCTGCGCGCACGTGATTTCACAATTGTCTTTGGCGAACTCGGCCGTGATAAACGAATAATTGTTGAAGGAATTTCTGCAGAGGATGAAAAAACTCTCCAAGCAAAGCTTGAAGAGTTAATGGGCGAACCAAAACTTTTTAATTTTATTACTTAACCTTAAAACTTTTACTGGAGTGGCTCGGGACAGGATCGAACTGTCGACCTCACGATTTTCAGTCGCGCGCTCATACCAACTGAGCTACCGAGCCAATATGTAGTTGTAGATACTGCTGTGTTAAAAAAAGAAGAGAGCGT
>WLNN01000110.1 GCA_009699765.1 Actinomycetota bacterium | reverse complement strand
GTGTGGATGCACATATTCAAATTCCATTGCGAAGTTAACTTCGAGCACATCACCAGAAGAACAGCCTTTAATAACCAGATATCCATCTTCTATTACGGGAGAATCAACGTTTTTGCCGTTTGTTGAGGCGCTAAATTTCCGGCACCACTCTGGAATACGAATCTTTACCTTTTGATTCCCGATTTTATTTATAGAGATTTTAACTGCGCCAGATTGCGGATAATTTGTGGAAATAGAAATATTCCAAGACTGATTCGTTTCAGACCCAAATTCACCATGGAGATATTGATGAATTAGAACCTCTCCTGGATTTTCACTAATTGCATAGTGCTCAATTGACGCGACTAGGCGCCCGATATTTGGTGGACAACAAGAGACTCGATACCAATCCATCCGCTCAGATGATTCTTCATCAAATGCGGCTAAATGATCAGCACGTCGGTGAAGTGGGTTGGAGTAAAAGAAGCGCTTGAAATCGTGTGATGTCGAACCAGCAATTAAGTTATAAGAAAGTTGCTCCATCAAATCTGCATAACGCTTTTTACCTGTAGCAAGTAACAGCCGCCAGTTCCACATAAAATAGGCAACAGATGCGCAGGTTTCGGCGTAAGCACGATCATTTGGCAATTCAAATGGATCGCCAAAAGATTCATCGCGATGCCGAGAGCCAATCCCTCCTGTTAGATACATCTTTGTATAAGTGCTGTCTTCCCACATCTTCTCTTGAACATCAAGCAAAGCTTTGTCTTGTGTCTCGATGTAAAGATCAAGGACTCCCATATTCAGATACATCTGTCGTACGCAATGACCGACTGCTTGTTCTGATTCACGAATACTCATGTGATCTTGTATGTAAACAGTAGGGGAAGGATGAAATCTGCCCGTGTTCTGACTTGTGATAAACCCGGTACCACGACCCTCGAGCATCTTCTCGGCTAAATCCAAATAATCCTTATTACTCGTCTCGCGATATAACTCAATAAGTGCAGTCTCTAATTCAGGATGGCCATCTGCTGCATACGGGGTATCTCCACCGAATTTTTTAACAAGTAAATCCGCGAACTTGATCGACACATCAAAGAGCGTTCCTTTGCCAAGAATTCGGGACTCAGCGACACCAGCCTGAAGCAAGTGTCCAGCTGTATACATCTCGTGACCACTTGCTAAGTCTTTCCAGCGCTGGTCTTTAGCCTCAATTTGGAACCATGAATTTATGTAACCGTCAGAATCTTGCGCGCGAGAAATGATCGCTAAAACTTCATCGTATTTTATCTTTTCAAGCAAAGTCGAATCATGTTGTGATGCCCAAATTGCGGCCTCTAAAGATTTAAAGACGTCAGAATCGGAGAACCACATTCCTTTTCTCTTTAGTGAAGGATCGACCACCGCTTGAAGATTCGAAATATAACTTAGTTCGTTTAGCTTGCTAAAGATGTGCGGAACCGTGACAGCCGAATTCATCTTCTGCCAATGGTTTACAAACGTCATAGCGTGGTGATCTAACTTTGCCGTCGTAATCGGCTTAGAGTGCAGTTTTCCACTCGATAGATTACTTACCGGACCTCGTTGCATCAGATTGTTTTTCATTTAACTGCTCCTAGCGTTAGTCCTTCACGTAACAAGCGATATGTAAAGATAAAGAGAATTGCAACCGGTAAAGAGGCCAGCACGGAAAGCGCCATCAAGCCTGGCCAAAAGATTCCGAAACCACCTACTTGCTGAGCCAGAATTGCACTCATTGGATATGAGCCCGGACTTAAAATCAGATTAACCGCATACAGGAATTCTCCCCAACTGATAATCCAAATCAGCGTCGCGGTTGTCGCAATTCCGTTTCGAGCAAGTGGTAAAGAAATTCTTGTAAAGCTCTGCCAACTACTAGCACCATCGATCTGCGATGCCTCTACCAATGCAAAGGGAATCGAACGAAAGAATGGACGCATTAACAAAATCGCAAATGGAGTCAGTAGCGCCGCATCAGCCAAAATAACCGAAGGTAAAGTGTCGAGCATCCCCAGCTTATTAAAAATCTGAAAGAGCGGAATGATTGTTGCGGTCTGCGGAATCATTTGAAAGATGATCAGGGCCGTTAGACCGATTGCGAGGGTCTTATTGCTGAAACGGGCCAAGGCGTATCCTGCTGGGATCGATACCAAGAGTGTTAACGCAGTTGCACATGTAGCGATAATTATCGAGTTGGTCAGGGATTCAAAGAGCGCTGAAGTGAGCAATTTCTTGTACGTGGAAAGGGTCGGCGAGAAGAAGAGACTTGATTGTGTCGAGAATACATCGGCCTCTTGTTTAAAGGAAGTCAGAACGATCCAAATGATTGGCATGCCATAGAAAAACGCAAAGATCGCTTTTGAGGATCGTCTTACGATGCCCCGACTCTTTTTTCTTTTTCTCTTTTTAGTTGCTGCCTTAGTCATTCTCTTCCTCCTTTCTCACACTACGTGAGTAGAGGAATGCAAGGCTGGAAGTGAATATCGCAGATAGAAGTGCTATCGCAGCGCCTTCGCTGAATTTAAACTGCACAAAAGCTTTGATATATCCCAAGAATGGCAACGTGTTTGTAGCAAGCCCCGGTCCTCCATATGTCATCACATATATAAAGTCGAAACTTCTGAATCCATAAACAAGAGTAAGTATTGTTAACACTAGCAATGTTGGACGCGATGATGGAAAATAGACAAATCTGATCTGTTGCAGCGGTGTAACTCCATCGATTTCAGAAGCCTCTAAAACATCTTTAGATACGCTCTTGAACGCCGCCTTTAAAATAAGTGCATTAAAGGGAATAACCGCCCAACAGTTAACAACAGCGACAGAATAAAGCGCCATTTTTGGATCGTACAAAAATGGAATTGGCTCGGTGATTACATGCGCTTTCTGTAACAGCACATTTATAAGACCGTCTCCACCAAGTAGAAATTTCCATACGCTGCCATTCACGATCGGTGGAAGCGCCCAGATAAAGACCATGAAGGCAAGAAGAAAGTCAGAGGATTTCTTGTCGTCATTAAACGCAGTTGCTGCGACAAACCCGAGAACTAAGCCTAAGAAAGTAACAATTGACACAAAAACCAAGGTGTTAATAAGGATCTGCTTGAAATCTGGATCAGCGGTGATTGATTTGAAATTTGTTAGTCCAACATTTGTCCATTCGCCAGTTATGTTTTTAATGCCAACATCGCTGATCGACATTCTTGCCAATTGAAATAGCGGAAATGCAGATAAAAGGGTTAAAAGAAAGACGGCCGGCACAACGTAAAGGAGATGTCCTCTCTTACGTTGTGCCGACCGAACAGCACGCATAGATGACTTAGAGGTAAACAGTGTCATCTATGTTTTCTCAGCAATTTCCAGATTTAACCCTGGAGCGCCTTGATTGCTGCTATGTACTTCTTTGCCGCGTTTGCAGGTGTTGCTGAACCGCCAATTACTGAGCTCCATGCAACTCCACCAGCAGTTTGTGCATCGTTGATCTTTGTTGCTGGGATTTCTGTTGGTGGGTAGTTAGCACCGTTCTTAGCAATCTCTGCCGCGAATGGCTTTAGGAGCTTGTTACTTGTAACGCTCTTATCTTTTGCAGAATCCAAGCGTGATGGAATGCTTCCCACAGGAACAACAACAAGTTGTCCTGACTTTGAGAAGTAAGTGCTCTTTAGGTAAGACCATGCAAGGTCTTTGTTCTTACTAAATGCACCGATTCCCTGACCTTCGCCACCAAGGTAAATCTTTCCCTTAGAACCGATAGGTAGTGCGGCTACGCCGTACTTGAACTTCGCACCAGCTGCTGCTCCCGCTTGCCAGTTTCCATTCTCAGCAAAAAGTGTGTCGCCGACTAGGAACTTCTGGAATGGAACTGTCTGATCCCAAGTTGTTGCTTCCTTAGAGAGATATCCCTTATCTACCCAACGCTTGGCAATTCCAAGACCATCTGTGAGCGCCTTTTCATTCAAGTTTCCATAATTGAAACCAGTTGATGAAATGAATGGCATTGCTTGCCATTCGCCCTGTCCCTGAGGAAGGCCACACAGAGTTATTCCCTTGTATCCAGCTTTCTTCGCTGCAGCCATTGCGCGTTCCATGCCGGCAATAGTTGTTGGCGGTGTCAACTTAATTTTTGCAAGGATATCGGCGTTATACCAAAGTCCAAGAAGATTTACGTAGCCTTGTGCTGAGTAAACCTTTCCATTTGCTTTATGGATAACTGAAGCTGGGAATTGTGCTTTATCAGCGAATGCATTCCAATAAGTATCCATTGGAGCAAGAATTCCACCATCAGCTAAAAGACTTGTTTCAGCGCCGTTGAATACGACAACGTCTGGACCGGTCTTAGTGCTAGCTGCTGCTATTAACTTCGAGTTCATTTGATCATATGGAACGTAAACATTTTCAACAGTTACGCCTGGATTTTCTTTTTCAAAAATCGCTTTGTAATCTGTCATGACCTTCTCTTGAGAAGGGTTTCCGCTGAAGTAGTGCCAAACAGTGATCGTTTCTGCTGCATGCACTGCTGGCATTGCTGTTAGCAATAAACCTGCAACGCCTGCCGCAGCGATTGATGCCAAGCGGGCCGCCTTATGGGAGAGCCACTTGTCAGTTTTTTGTGAGTTCAAAGTTTTACCTTTGCCTTTCTCTACCTGTGACCCGATCTGGGCTGTGATCAATC
>WLNN01000011.1 GCA_009699765.1 Actinomycetota bacterium | reverse complement strand
TTCAAAGGCACGTCACCGAAAGCGCGACCCTCAAGGCGAACATATGCCCACTTGCGATCGTCTAGCCATGGAATGTAATCAGAAGGACCGATGTGAACATTCTTAGCACCCATGTCGTGGTCGAGCTGTGAAGTCACAGAGTTTGTCTTTGAAATCTTCTTTGACTCAAGACGATCTCTTTCGAGCATGTTCTTAAAGTCCATGTTTCCACCAACATTGAGCTGGTAGGTGCGATCTAAGTGAACGCCACGATCCTGGAACAACTTAGCCATGATTCGGTGAGTAATCGTTGCGCCAACCTGTGACTTGATGTCATCGCCAACAATAGGAAGTCCGGCATCTTCAAACTTCTTTGCCCAGACTGGGTCTGAAGCGATGAAGACTGGAAGGGCATTTACAAATGCGCAACCTGCTGCAATTGCACACTCTGCATAGAACTTCGCTGCTGCCTCTGATCCAACAGGAAGGTAGCAAATAAGAACATCGACCTTCTCTTCCTTAAGAGCTGCAACTACATCTACCTCTGGGGCTGTTGATTCTGTAATTGTCTCTTTATAATAGCGACCAAGGCCATCAAGAGTCTTTCCACGAAGTACTTCAACGCCAGTTGTTGCAACATCTGAGAACTTAATTGTGTTGTTCTCTGATGCCCAAATTGCTTCTGCAAGATCGAGTCCGACCTTCTTTGAGTCAACATCGAATGCTGCTACGAATTTAACATTGCTGATGTGGTATCCACCAACGACAGCATGCATAAGACCAGGAATCTCCTGATCCAGCGCAGCATCCTTATAATATGTAACACCCTGTACGAGTGAGTTTGCGCAGTTTCCTACGCCGACGATGGCAACACGTATATCGCCAGCTCCTGTTGTGATCTTCACTTAGATTTCCTCTCGGTCGTAATCATTTCCTGCAACCACGCAATTTCGCGATCTGCAGAGTCAAGCGAATGGCGGCGCCACTCTTGAAGGTACTTATCGATTCCAATTGGAGACTTCTCTACTTCATCGCGAAGGATTTCTGCCTTCTCCTGAAGTCGACGTAGCCGTCCCTCAAGTATCCGAACTCTGCTCTTTGTTGGAGTTGGGCTAAAGAAAGCGAAACGAATTTCAAATCCTTCATCTTCCCAAGCATCCGCACTTACAGATTCGGTGAGCGCCTCAAACCTTGCCATTCCTTCATTGGTGATGGCATAAACAATTCTCGGACGCTTGCTCCCCCGCTCGACAGCTTCTTCCTGGATAGATCCAGCAAGCAACATGCGGCGAAGTTGCGGGTATAGAACCGAGAATGAGATTGCTTTAAATGGACCAAAGATGGTCACCATTCGCTTACGAAGCTCATAGCCATGAAGCGGTCCCTGCGCCAAGAGCCCAAGGAGTGCAAACTCCAGGGATTCAACGCGTGATCGCATTTCTAGGCTCGATTCTAAATTTATAGCGGTTAATATATCGATTCGATATATCTAGGCGATAGTTAATCGGATATAGGCAGAAAAGGCAAAAGCGACACGGCGCGCCTGCGCTGTGGCAAAGGACACAGGAACGTAACCTTATAAAGCACATCCCAGTAAGTCCCTGGGGCTTTACGGGCGCCCCTTCGCCTGTGGATCTCCACTAACGAAAGGTTCCAAATGTCACTTAGCTGGAAGCTCCATGGAAATGGCAAATCAATCGCCGCTGGCGATGTCGTATCAACCGATGAGCGCCTCACCTGGCCCCGCACAATGGGCGTTGGTCTTCAACATATCGCGGCAATGTTCGGCGCGACCTTCCTCGTCCCCATCATTACTGGCTTCCCGCCAACCACAACCCTCTTCTTCTCAGGTATCGGAACAATCCTCTTCTTGCTTATCACTGGCAATCGAGTTCCAAGCTACCTCGGATCATCTTTCGCATTCCTTGGCCCAATCGGTGCAGCTATGGCCGATAAGTCGGCAGGAATGGCAGGAGCTCTCGGAGGAATTGTCTTCACTGGTCTCGTTCTAGCTCTCGTTGGACTCGCCGTAAAAGCAGCGGGCATCAAATGGATCAATGCGATTTTGCCACCAGTTGTTACTGGAACAATTGTTATGGTCATCGGCTTCAACTTAGCTGGCGCTGCCAAGGGCAATTTTGTTAAGGACCCACTACTTGGAATCATCACACTTGGATCTATCGCACTAATTAGCGCAATCTCCCGTGGATTCCTTGGTCGAATCAGTATCTTCGCAGGAATCGTAATTGGATATGCGGTTGCACTAATTCAGGGAAATGTAGATACATCTGGAATTAAGGCGGCGGCTTGGTTTGCAATTCCCGCATTCGAGACTCCAACATTCAAAATGAATATCATGATTCTCTTCCTCCCAGTTGTTCTAGTTCTTATCGCTGAGAATGTCGGACATGTAAAAGCTGTTGCAACTATGACTGGCAAGGATCTAGATGATCAAATGGGAAATGCTCTCTTTGCTGATGGTGTTGCGACAACACTTGCCGGTATTGGTGGCGGCTCTGGTACTACAACTTACGCAGAGAATATTGGCGTAATGGCTGCTACTCGAGTTTATTCAACAGCCGCATATTGGATTGCTGGTGCAGGTGCAATTCTACTCGGCCTATCTCCTAAATTTGGTGCTGTACTTTCAGCAACACCTGTTGGAGCTTTAGGAGGAGTTTCGGTTGCACTCTTTGGCATGATCGGAATCCTCGGTGCTCGCATTTGGATTGAATCAAAGGTTGATTTCTCAAATACGAGTAACCTCATTGTTGCTGCTTCAGCAATCATTATCGGCATCTCTGATATCTCATGGACTCGCGGCCAGTACACATTTACTGGAATCGTTAATGCAACCCTGGTTGCTGTTCTTGGATACCAGATTCTCCATGCTGTATCGAAAATGCGTGCGTAGCCACGTAATTAAATAAGTTCAAGTAACAGTAGAGAACGCTAGGCTCTGCAGGTGATTCCAACTAGATATCCGGAATACCTGATCGCAGCGATGATTATTATCCTCGCTCCAGGGCCTAGCGTTCTCTTCGTTATTGCACGCGCAATTGCATGGGGGCGAGCAACAGCTGTCCTGACAGTTCTCGGAAATGTAAGTGGCTCTTTTGTTCTCTCTTCACTTGTAGCACTTGGTATCGGACCGATTTTGCAGAAATACCATCTGGCATATGTTGCAGTTCAATGGGGCGGCGGTCTCTATTTAATTTATCTAGGTATCGACGCAATTCGTAAGCGTGCGATTCACGCATCAGATATGACCAACCAAGGCCCAGTCGGTCCATCTCCACTAGCTTCCATTCGAGACGGTTTCTGGGTTGGAGTTCTTAACCCTAAGGCGATTGTTTTCTTTGCTGCAGTCTTGCCCCAATTTGTGGATATCAATGGTGATGCTGTTACTCGACAGCTGCTCTTTTTAGGATTGACCTT
Organism: Actinomycetota bacterium; assembly: GCA_009699765.1. Classification (GTDB taxonomy): domain Bacteria; phylum Actinomycetota; class Actinomycetes; order Nanopelagicales; family Nanopelagicaceae; genus Planktophila. The sequence goes on along the minus strand of WLNN01000011.1, from coordinate 12,813 downwards.
CTGTGTATTGGCATTTCTCTCTGATGGCATGTGGGGCCTATTGGCAGGAACTGCCCGAACTTGGCTCGCCTCAAGCAGCAATCGACTCGAGCGACTTCGTGCATTTGGTGGAACCATAATGATTGTTCTGGGTGTTGCAGTTCTTATATCCGCTGTTGTCGGTAGCTGACGGCACAATACGACTATGAAGAAACCAGCTGCCCCTGCACGTGAATTTATCGCCCCATCAGATCTCACCTTCGGGTTTTCAACATGCAAGCGATGTATCTGGATTAAGTACTGGTTCTCATTTGAACTCAAGAAAGATTTTCCACTTGTTAAGTCTCTATCTACTTTTCAAGAAGAGTACTTCCGTCGCGCCCCAATGCCGGCACTCGATCCATCACTACCTGCTGGAACTGTAAAACAGTGGGGTCAATGGGTTAAGAGCAAAAACATTCTCATCAATGGAGTTGAGAGCCAATGGAAGCTTCGAGGAATATATGACCTACTTGGACATTACGACGATGGCTCAGTAGGAATAATCGATTGCAAAGTATCTGATTCAGATCGCGACAGCGGAGATTTCTACGCACCCCAATTAGAGGCTTATGCCTATACCCTCGAGAACCCATTGAGCGGCAAAGCTTTTGAAGTTCAAACAATGGGCTTACTTGTTTGGAAATTAGGCGGAGTAGCTCAGACTCGACCAAATGAATTCGCATCTAATGAGATGGGTTTCGGAGTTAATCAGCTCTATATTCCTGTCGCCCGCAACCCTGAACGACTCAGCGCATTGCTCGAAGAATTCATTTCAGTTATTGATGGAGATATTCCGGATCAAGGCAGCGAATGTCATGCCTGCAACTATCTTGATGGAAGGCTAAAGCTCGAGAATTAATTTTCTTCAGCTGTAGCAGGTTTTGCGCCTTTAACGGCATATGTATCTACGTATTCTTGACCTGACATCTGCTGGATTCGTTTCATAATTGCATCAGCACATTCACGTAGATATAGAGCGTTGCTCGAATCGCCTTCGAAATACATCGGCTCTCCGAAAGTCATTGCAACTCTCTTCACCTTAGGAATTACTGTTCCAGATGGCTGGATCTTGTCAGTGTTAAACATAGCAACAGGAATTACTGGCGCACCGGATTCGATTGCTAGACGAGCTATACCCGTACGCGCCTTATATAGGCGTCCATCTGGGGATCGAGTTCCCTCTGGATAAATACCAAGACAGTTACCCTCAGCGAGGACTTGTAGGCCAGTGATCAATGCTGCTTCACTTCGGCGTCCGCCAGAGCGATCGACTGGAACTTGTCCGAGAGCAATAAAGGTGAGTTTCTTGAGAAGTCCTTTAGCTCCAGGGCTTGTGAAATATTCACTCTTTGCTAAAAATGTGACTTTACGAGGAACGACAAGTGGCATAAAAATTGAATCACTAAAAGAGAGATGATTTGAAGCAATTATTACGGGGCCAGTTACCGGAACATTTCGGAGTCCCTTTACCTTTGGGCGAAAGAGAATCATAAGAAATGGCGTTAGAAACGCGCGCAAGGTGCCGTAAGGCAAATTGTTCATGGCGATAATCTATTACACCATTGGCTCTTGCGCGAATATTTCAAGATATATGAGGCAATCTTGACCTCCATATGAAAGTATTAAGCATGAAGCCGGGCGAGCAGAGTGAGAATGATGATGAGATGGATCTCATCAATTCAGAATTTGAGTCACTCGTTGCAGGTTTGAATCTAGATCAATCCTCTCCGAGAACATATTTAGATGAACTTGAAGACTTTGCTCGCAGTGAAAATTCAGAAATTTATCAGCCACCCGTTGTGCGCCGTGGAATACATGGGACATTCACGCATATACTCAAATCAATTAGTCGATGGTGGAACAAACCAAATCGCAATGACGGAGATGGAGCTGTGGTGTGAGCGAATTTCGATGGGGCATATTGGGATCTGGTGGAATTGCAAAAAAGTTTGCGCTGGATTTATCCAATCTAGAAAACCACACTGTTGCCGCAGTTGGATCACGAACAAAATCAGCGGCTGACGATTTTGCCTCTCAATTTCCAGGTTGTGCATCATTTGGGAGTTATGAAGAGTTGGTGAATGCAGATGTTGATGCAATCTATGTTGCAACTCCACATCCAATGCACGCAGCTAACGCGATGCTTGCATTGCAAGCCGGTAAGCCCGTCTTATGCGAAAAGGCATTTACAATTAACGAAGAGCAAGCGCGAACTCTTATTGAATACTCACGAGAACATAAAATTCCATTGATGGAAGCAATGTGGACTCGATTTCTGCCACATATCCAGAAGATTCAAGAAATTGTTCAATCCGGAGAATTAGGTCGGATTCATAGCGTCATTGCAGATCACGGCCAGTACCTTCCGCCTGAACGAGCTCTACGTCTATGGGAGCCCGAGCTCGGTGGCGGCGCACTTCTAGACCTTGGGATCTACTCGCTAACCATCGCCCATCTCATTCTTGGCTATCCAGAATCCATAACAGCCGTTGCAACCCTTACTGATCAAGATGTTGATTTACAGACTTCGATGACACTCAAGTATTCAAATGGCGCCCACGCGCTTCTATCTTGCACTATGGCAGCGCGGACTAGCATCACCGCAGTCATTGCAGGCGATAAAGCGCGAATCGAAGTCGATGCCTCGTTCTATGCCCCAACTTCGTTCCGAGTCATTACTCGTGACGGCGTTACGACGGAATATCCGAATGAATACAAGGGTCATGGTCTTCGCGAAGAAGCTGCTGAGTTTGCACGAATAGTGCGCGCAGGCGAAATTGAATCGCCAATTATGAAGCATGAGACAACACTTGAATTAATGCGGATTATGGATGTAGTGCGCGCCCAAGTCGGGGTTAAATACCCGCAAGAATAGTTACTGAAAACGGGCTAAATTTGCAACGCCTACTAGGCCTGCTTCATTGCCAAGAGTTGCAGAGATAATTTCAGGGTACGGATGCTTGCCAGCAAATGGCATATTGCGTTGCATTGCTGCTCTAGTGGGCTCAAGGAGTATCTCGCCAGCATCAACGACTCCCCCGCCTATTACGACGCACTCGGGATCCAAAATCACCGACAGCGAAGCAATTCCGGCTCCAAGCCATTGAGCTGTTGTATTAAACGCAGCAAGTGCGACGTGATCTCCCTCGCGGGCAGCTTCGGTAATGGCTTTACCGGTAAGCCCGGCAACCGTTCCATCTCCACGAGCAAGTAAATTGCGAGCCAAATCCGGTGATGCTGCAATCGCTTCTCTTGCGTGACGCAGTAGAGCATTGCCCGATGCATATTGTTCGAAACAACCACGAGCTCCGCAACCGCAGAGATGTCCTTCTGGCAGAACTCGCAAGTGACCAATTTCTGCAGCAATTCCAAAGGCCCCACGAAGTAATTCACCGTTAACAATAATTCCGCCACCGACACCGGTACCAACTGTCACCATCAGCATGTTCATCTTGCCTTTACCAGCGCCGAAAGTTCTTTCACCCCAAGCTGCAGAATTTGCATCATTTTCTAAAAAGACGGGCAAGTTGATCAGAGATGTGAGTTCGGCATCTAGCTGAACACCATTCCATCCAGCAATATTTGGAGTTGCAAGAATCGTCTTTCGATCTGATGAGACAAACCCTGCTGCTGAAATTCCAACTGCGGAAACTGTAAATTCAGAAGTTAGTTCGAGAGCTACTGCGGCAATTGTCTCGGTAAGGATCCGGCCGCCTTCGCGTGGAGTATCTCGACGCGAGGTCTTTAATACTTTGCCGTTTTCATCGACGACGCCGCCGAGAACTTTTGTTCCACCGACATCGATGCCAATTGTGTATGACATTACTCGAACTGCGCGGCTAACTCTTTAAGGGCTGCATCAATCGTTGTCTTCTCAGTCTTTGCAATCATCATGCGTGGTACGGGCATCGATAGTTCGACACCCAGTTCATAGGTGACCTGAGTTGAATCATCATCCAATGCTTTAAGTGTGTATTTGCCATCCATGGTGGTCATTAAATCTGCCTCCTCGAGTGAGAATGAAATTTCGGCAGGAGCGGCGCTGTAGTCATAGACCAACGTTGCACGGTCCTTCATTACTCCAGCTTCGATCGCCAGGGTCGCCTTTGAAGCGCGTCCTTCGCTGTCGCTCTCAGCCACATCGACTTTCTTGACGGAGGAGAGCCATTTTGGATAACCCGCTACATCGATAAGGAGGGCAGCAACCTCTGCAATTGGTCCATCGATGACTACGGAGGATGTGCTTGATTCAGACATGCGAGAAGGTTATCAACTCTTCCCTTTTTCTACCTCTCCCCGATAGCGTTAGCACCATGAATGAAGTCACTATCCAGCCATTAGTTCCTGCTGCTACCGAAGGAAATCTCACCAACTTAATCGCTGAGCGCGCTTGGTTCGAGCCTGAGCGCATCACAATGTCTCGTCCTTTGGGCGATGGTTGGCAAGCTCTCACGGCGCGCGAAGTTGAAAATGATGTTCGTGCTGCCGCAAAGGGTTTGATTGCAGCTGGTATCCATATCGGTGATCGAGTAGCAATCATGGCTCGCACTCGATACGAATGGACAGTTCTTGATTTTGCCACCTGGTACGCCGGAGGAATTGTTGTTCCTATTTATGAAACATCCTCGGCGGAACAAGTTGATTGGATTCTTAACGATTCAGGCGCTGTAGCACTTATTGTTGAGACACCCGCGCATCGCGAACTTGTTGCTCCTGTGATTCCCCCACACACTCGTCATATTTGGACAATGACAGATGATGTTCTTGAAGTTCTTCGTCGATCTGGAGAACATATTTCTGATGCAGAGATCGATCATCGTCGTCAAGCTCTCACTCCTGACACGCTAGCAACTCTTATTTACACATCTGGAACAACAGGACGCCCTAAGGGAGTTCAACTCACTCATGGAAACTTCCTTTCAGAGTGTGGAAATGTTGTACAAGGTGCGAGCGATCTCTTCTTAAAGGAAGGCGGATCGACACTTCTCTTCCTTCCTGTTGCACACGTTTTTGGTCGCATGGTTCAGATTGGTTCGATTACTGCAGGACTTCACTTGGCTCACTGCAGTGATCCTGCAGGTCGTTTGCCGTTCGATCTCGCCTCATTTAGACCAACCTTCGTACTCGCCGTTCCCCGTATTTTTGAAAAGGTTTATAACGGAGCAGAGGCGAAAGCTGAGGCAGCAGGCAAAGGAAAGATATTTCGCAAAGCGGCTGAGGTTGCAATCGCATATAGCGAGAACCTTGATGCCCGCAAATTCAAGCCCGGTCTTGCAATTAGACATAAACTCTTTGACGCCCTCGTATATTCAAAGATTCGTCATGGCCTTGGTGGTCGTGTTGAAGCTGCGATTTCGGGTGGAGCTCCATTGGGTGCGCGCTTGGGTCACTTCTATCGCGGTGCTGGCATAACTATTCTCGAAGGATATGGATTAACTGAAACCACAGCTGGTGCAACTCTTAATTTAAGTACAGCGCTTCGCGTTGGTTCTGTTGGCAGACCAATCCCTGGAACATCGGTAAAAATTGCTGAAGATGGGGAAGTTCTTATCTCTGGTGCGATTGTGATGCGAGGTTATTGGCAAAATGATGCTGCTAACCAAGAGGTATTTGATGGAGAGTGGTTTAAGTCGGGCGATTTAGGTCGACTAGATGACGAGGGATTCCTTTACATTACCGGTCGAAAGAAAGAACTCATCGTTACAGCAGGCGGTAAGAATGTCGCACCAGCGGTCTTAGAAGATCGCCTCCGCGCTCATCCATTGGTAAGTCAGTGCATGGTTGTTGGAGATAACCAACCTTTCATCGGCGCACTCATCACAATTGATGTCGATATGTTGAAGGGGTGGATAGCTGCCAACCATAAGACTGGGGCAACGGTAGCGACATTGGTCAATGACCCAGATTTAATTGCAGTTATTCAAACAGCTGTAGATGAAGCCAATAAGGCCGTTTCTAAAGCGGAATCAATTCGCAAGTTTGCAATTCTTCCAGATGATTTCACGATCGCTGGTGGCCAATTAACTGCAAAGCTTTCTGTAAAGCGACATATCGTCGCGACACAGTATGCAGATGTAATTAATTCAATTTATTCAAAGGAGTAGCTCTTGGATGAGTCAGCCGATTCTACGATTGCGCTGGCAAAGCTTCTCCATGACGAGGTGCACCAAGAGTTAATCTCGATCTCTTCTTCTGTTGATGCAATCTTGAACTCTGCTGGCTTATCCATAAATGCGCGCGATTTCTTCCGTAAATTTCGTCTTGAGATCTCTGACCTGACCGTCCGGGTTCGAGATGACATCTACGACCTTAACGATTCGGATCCTCTGATAGCGCCCCTAGAAACGCTTGCACCAATATGTGCGCAAACTTCTCATTCAGCCACTGGGCAAAATATTCGAAATAGCTCCATCAGAAAATTAACTAAGGCAGAGATGGAAATTCTGCAGTTAATTTCAACCGGAGCCACAACGGCAGAAATAGCGCGGAGCAGACATAACTCAGAAGCAACAATCAAGACTCAATTAACCTCAATTTATCGCAAACTAGGTGTCAGAAATCGAGTGGCTGCAATTACTTTTCTCAAGAATCAATAAAGAAGTTCGTTAAATGCCTTCGACCAGTGACGCCATTCCCATTCATCAATAATCCATTGGCGCCCGCGGGCTCCCATCGCCTTTGCGCGGTTTTCATCGGATAACAAATTAGAAATCGCGGTCGCAACCTCGTGTGGATTGAGGCCATCAACTGCGAAACCAGTCTCGCCTTCTAGAAGCGCATCAGGCGCGCCGCCCGATAGGCCTCCAACTACGGGCAGTCCGCATGCGCTTGCTTCCAAATAGACAATACCTAAACCTTCAACTTCCAGACCTGCTAAACGTGATCTGCTCGGCATTGCAAAAATTTCTCCGACGCAAATAAATCGCGGCAGCTCTGGATATGGAACTCTGCCAACAAATGAAACGTGTTCGAGAACACCCAATTGAACTGCTCGCTTATGAATGTATTGAAGATGCGGGCCTACGCCAACAAAAAGTAGATGCGCGTCAGAATGAGTTTTAAGGATTTCTGGCAGCGACTCAACCAAAGTGTCCTGCCCTTTGCGATGCACCAATCTTCCGACACTTACAATTACTCGCTTCTCAGCCAGACCAAGTTCTGATTTAAGTAAGTGCGAATCTGAGACTGGGGCGAAATGCGAGGTGTCGATACCGGGTGCGATACGCACCATTGCCTTTTTAGCATCTGAGGTAAGTGATTGTGAAATTGCTTGTTGAGTGAAGCTTCCCAGATAAGTAAGAACGTCTACTCCTTGGCCAATCCGTCTCATCGCCCACGCAAATGGCCACAATTTTGACCACCAGACTTCATGCCCATGGGTAAGTGCGACGATACGCTCGACACCACTCTTACGTAAGCCATGAGATAGAAGGCCGAGCGGTGCAGCAGCGCCAAAAAATACCTTCGTGATTGAACGTTGGGTAACCAACGCACGAACTGCACGGCTTACTCGTGGCGTGGGAAGAAGAACTTTGGTTTTATCTCGAATCACCTCAACACCATGGTCGAGAAGCCATCTTTGATCATATTCTTCGCTGTCGTCTTGTGCTGAGGTATAAACAATTACCGTACCCACGGGCATTCGTTCAATCAGACCTATAACGAATGTTTCGATTCCGCCCGCGCGCGGACCGAAATCATTTGTTATGCATAATACTTTTTTGCTCTTCTTCTCATTCATTAGAAGCGACGTACCGCAACCAAACGCTTGGAACCCATGTTGGTGCTAGCAATCTTGACGCGCGAGCCCGAACGTGGCGCGTGCACCATCTTGCCTCCCCCGATATAAATGCCAACATGCGAAATAGGACGACCAAAGAAGAGAAGATCGCCGGGTTGCTTCTTATTAAAAGCAATAGATTTACCCATACGAGATTGAGCGGCGGAAGAATGTGGGAGATTTACACCCGCTGTTTGGAAAGCTCGCATCGTCAAACCAGAGCAATCCCAATAAACCATTCCATCAGCGCCAAATACGTATCGATCACCGATTTGTTTGAATGCAAATTTAATTGCTAATCCGCCACGTCCTGAGACACCGCTTAAAGATTTGGCCTGCGCCAAAGAATTCGCCTGATCGGAATCTTCTTGCTCTTGAGCAAGCTGTGCCAATCGATCGCGGTCTTCTTTCTTTAAGCGCGCCAGAATGGCTTCAGCCTTCTTAAGCTTTTCTTGCGCAACCGCGCTTTGCTGTGCAAACTTTTTCTGCAAAGCCTTTACCTGCGCCAATCGATCTTCCACAGTAAGAGTTGTTGCATTCAATTTCTGAGTAGCTGATTGATACTTCTTTAGCTGAATAGATTTCTGCCGCGTAATTGACTCAAGAGATCCTGCCGATGAAAGATAGAGCGTCGGATCACTTGAAAAGAGAAGTTCCAGGCTTTGGCTAAGCGAACCTGATTTGTATTGATTAACTGCGATTATTCCGAGCGTTCGAGAGATTGAATCAACATTCTTTCCCTGAATCGCCGCTTGCGCCTGAATGCCATTGAGACTTCGCTGCAATGTTGCCAACTTGACCTTAGCTTCTTGTGCTCCCTCTGCCGCAGCGGTGGCCTGCTCTTCCAAGTCATTCACCTGGGCTTGAATCTGAGCCAGTGTTGGAGCCGCTTGCGCCCCTGGAGCAAGGCCAATAACCAACGCAGAAGCGGTGAATATCAGCAGGAAACGCCCGCTGGCTCGAAGAGTCATTGTTCAAGGCTAGCCAAGTAAGAGTGACTATCTCAACTTATACGAGGCTCAGAGGCTGAAAATAAGGTGTGAATAATCATTTATGCGGCGATATTCTAGGCAAATGGCGATAATTGCAACCCTTGTTATGGGTCGCAATCAGGCAACGAGCCTAGGCGGAAAGTCGGCGCCCATATCTTCGTCTGAGGATCGTGAAAGATTTCTGCGACTTCACAGAAATGCTGGCGGTTACATAATTGGAAAGAATTCAGCGGCTGCAGAGAGTTATCGCCTAGCAAAGGTCCCAATCTTTATTCTTTCCCGTAGCTCCAACCCGCTCACGCTAACTCATCCGATGATGCAACAAGTTTTTGTTGGCGAAAATTTGGGTGAGATTGTTCGAAAGATTGCGGAAGACTTAACCGGTGATCTGGTTGTTGAAGCAGGACCTTCTCTATTGCTCGCTCTAATTGCTGATAATTTAATCGAGAAACTATATCTTTCTATTACACCAGTTGAAGGTGACGGAAATTTCGTAGAACTAGATTCATTGCTAGATACCTTTGAAATAGTTCAAGATGAAATGGTTGAAGGTACTCGTCTATTGCAATGCAGAAATAAGGGCAACACCGGTAACGGCTAGGAGAATTCCTACATACTGAACCTTATGTAATCTCTCATGGAGAAAAATGTAGGCAAGAACTGCAGTTGCAATCGGGTATAGCGATCCAAGCACCATTGCAATTGAGACCAGCCCCTTTGTTGTGGCGATTCCTAATAGAAGATTTGCTGAGAAATCTGCTATTCCAATTCCAGCAATCAGCGGTATATCTCTCTTGCGGGCGCCACCAAAATTACCTAACTTAACAAAGAATGCAAGGCTGATAAAAAATGTCGTCGATCGCATTGTCGTCATAGTAAGAAGTGAACTATCTGCTGAACCTATCGACATAAATGTAAGTGAAGATCCGAAACCAAGTGCGGCACCAAGAGCGAGAAGCACGGGACGTATCGGTAATCCTTGCGTCACCTCTGGACCGCTTGCAAGAAATCCACCAATAACCGCTGCAATAACTCCCATCAGTACTGGAGTTGCAAGCTCATCTCCCTTTATTGCAAGTGCGAAGAACAGTGGTATCAAAACGCTCAAAGAACTTATAGGTGAGACAACCCCCATTCGTCCCGTTGAAAGGCCCGCATATAAACAGAGAAGCCCCACATACCCAGCAAGGCCAGCGAGTGCCCCATTTATAAAGAAACCAGCTGAGTCAAGAGTTGGCGCACTCCATCCATTAGTGATTACAACTAGTGCGATACCGAAAATTAGACCGAATGCCTGATTGATACCCAAGACCACCATCGCTGGAAGTCTCTTACTGAGATTTCCGGCGAAGTAGTCAGCGCTTCCCCATAGCAGGCTTGAAAGAAGGGCAAGGAGCGTGGCCATTCGGGAACCCTACCCAATACTTGCTCCACCTCCCAGCAATTACCCACTTGCAACTTTAGAATTGAGCAGTGAATTCAAAATCTCCTTTCTCCTTCGAGCATATGATTTCAATTCTTCGTGAATTCACGCCGCGCTCTGAAATTGACTTGGTGGAAGTGCCAGCTCCACAGAAATTAGCAAAATACTCCTTTGCATTTACCGCAGATCTCTCTAATGGGTTGCTGGGCGATGAAGAAGATGAACTTGCATCCGGTCGTTTCGTTGTTCTACACGAACCTGGTGGCCAAGATACTTGGGAAGGCGAATACCGCTGCGTAACTTTTATGCGCGCGACGGTTGATTCAGATATGCAGGCCGACCCATTGCTACCCGAGGTCGGATGGAATTGGTTGCTAGATAGTTTGCAAGACAATGGCGCTCAATACAGCGCACCGTCAGGCACGGTGACAAGAGTTTCTAGCGCCTCCTTTGGGAAACTTTCTTCACGACATGATGAATCCGAAGTTGAAATTAGAGCTTCATGGTCTCCCATTCTCACAAAGCCCGAAGAGTTAATTCCTCATGTGCAAGCTTGGTGCAATTTTATTAGTGAGGTCGCAGGTCTTCCTCCTGTTGCAGAAGGCGTTGCTTCACTCACCGCCGCTCGTCGCCGTGGCTGAATTACTTACAGCGCCATACCTTGGACTTCCGGAGTTAGTTGATACTCCTGAGCGATTTGAAGCAATGCTGACAGATCTATCAAACGGTAGCGGCCCCTTCGCAGTTGATGCAGAGCGAGCTTCTGGTTATCGATATAGCGCACGTGCATACCTCATTCAAATTAAACGCGCAGGAGGCGGATTGCATCTCATCGATCCAATTCCATTCGGAGTCAATAACCCATTATTTTCACAACTTAATTCACTGTGGAGTGGAGAAGAGGTCATTCTTCATGCAAGTACACAAGACTTGCCATGCCTTCGCGAAATCGGTCTCAACCCAACCTCGCTCTTCGATACTGAATTAGCAGGACGAATCGCTGGTCTTCCGCGCGTTGGACTAGGCGCTCTCGTCGAATCTTTACTTGATATCGGTTTAGCGAAAGAGCATTCAGCTCAGGACTGGTCGATTCGACCGTTACCTGAAGATTGGCTTAATTATGCTGCCCTTGATGTAGAACTTCTCATCGAACTTCGAAATACGATCGAAGATTTATTGAAGGAGAAAAAGAAAGATGTTTGGGCAGCACAAGAGTTCTCGTCAATTCTTGCCGCTCCCCCATCACCAAAGCGGATTGATCCGTGGCGCCGGACATCCGGAATGCATAAAGTGAAAAAGCGATCACAGTTAGCCGTTGTAAAATCTCTTTGGGAAGCGAGAGATGATCTTGCCGCCCACTTAGATATCTCTCCTGGGCGAATTTTTTCAGATATGGCGATTTCAACAATTGCCCTCGCTAGCGATACTGCACCGTTGCTAACAAAGAAAGATTTGGAAAAAGTACTACGGCCTATTGGATTGCGCGCACGTTGGTTTGAAAACACTTCTCGTTGGCTAAAGGCAATCGCAGATGCACTTGCTTTAACGGAGGAACAATGCCCTCCTAGCCGAGTCAAGAGTGACGGCCTTCCGCCAATTAAGTTATGGCGCGATCGTTTCCCAGAAAAATATATTCCTTTATCTCACGCACGTTTTAATATGTCAGAAAAAGCCGCCGAACTTGAACTACCTGTTGAAAATTTGCTGACTCCAGAAATTCTTCGCCAAATCTGTTGGCGCTTACCTGATCCAGCAGATGTTTCAACGCTTCTTAAGGAGTTAGGTGCTCGCCCTTGGCAGATAGAGATTGCCGCCCCGATACTTATAAGTGCCCTCTCTGAGAGTGAAGCGAAAGAGGTTCCAGAGGCTGCAGATGAGAGCGGCCCGCAATCCCCAGAGAGCGGCGAAGGAGAATAAAAAGAGCGTCAGCATGATAGCCATTTAGGCTACCGGCGGGTAACATAAAAGCCTCACCGCCGAGCAAGGAGCTCTTGATGTCACGCACTGTCGTCCTGGTTGATGCCGTTCGCACACCTTTTGGAAAATCTGGAAATGGTTTTGTAAATACCCGAGCCGATGATTTGTTGATTCGAGCTATGCGCGGACTCATCGAACGCAATCCAAATCTTCCGCTCGACCAGATTGATGATGTTGCAATCGCTGCTGCAACTCAGACTGGCGATCAAGGAATGAATATAGGACGTAGCGCATCTCTTTTGGCTGGTCTTCCAAACACAGTTCCTGGTTATTCAATAGATCGCTGGTGTGCTGGCGCACTTACTGCAACTACAACTATTGCTGGTCAGATTTCAATGGGCGCAATCGATCTTGCACTCGCTGGCGGCGTTGAGCATATGGGCAATCATCCAATGGGCGAACTTATGGATCCGAATCCTCGTTTTCTCGCTGAAAAAATTGTTGATGCAGATGCGATGTCTATGGGTGCCACCGCAGAACGTCTACATGATCGATTCCCAACTCTCACAAAAGAGCGGGCGGATAAATACGCTTACCAATCACAGATGAAGACTGCCGCAGCATACGAAAAGGGATTGATTCAAAGAGATCTTATTCCGACTGCTGCACGTTCTGCTGAT
>WLNN01000109.1 GCA_009699765.1 Actinomycetota bacterium | reverse complement strand
TTATCCTTATCAGCTCTTACTGAGAAGAGGTATTTTCGTTATTCTTACGCGTATGAAACCAACACCAATAGTTCTTGATTGCGATCCTGGCCATGATGATGCACTTGCAATGATTTTGGCTGCATACAACCCTCATATTAATCTTTTAGCAATTACTACGGTTTCCGGAAATGGAATTATCGCCAAAGTCACAGAGAATGCACTTCGCATTTGTGCGTTAGCAAAAATCAATGTCCCCGTTGCCGAAGGTTCTGGAAATGCAATTCTGGGTTATATCGAAGCAGCGACAGATATCCATGGTGAGACAGCACTCGATGGTGCGCCACTTCCAGAACCAATATTTGAACTAGAGAAAATTTCTGGTGTTGATTTAATTGCAAAAGTTGTTCGCGAACACCCTGAGAAAGTAACTCTCGTTGCCACAGGACCACTCACAAACGTTGCTCTATTTCTAAAGCTATACCCAGAATTACGCTCAAATGTTGCCGAGATTGTCTTTATGGGTGGCAGCGCTTCTCGCGGAAACCGCACACCATATGCCGAATTCAATATCTGGATGGATCCAGAGGCTGCAGATATTGTTATGAAATCTGGAATTCCTTTAACAATGTGTGGCTTGGATGTAACGCACCAAGCTCTCGTTACGAAGCCAATCTTTACCAAGCTCGAAGCAATGGGAACAGACTTATCTAAGACTGTTATTGGCTTACTAAAGTTCTTTGCATCTACCTACAACGATGTATTTGAAATGCCAGATCCCCCACTGCATGATCCAGTAGCTGTGGCTCTTCTTATTGATCGCTCAGTTGTGAAGTGCCGTAGATCAAATGTTGAAATCGAACTCAACGGACAATTCACTCGTGGTGCAACTGTTGTTGATATCTACAATCGCAGTGGCGGACCTACAAATGTAGATGTTGCACTCGAATTAGATTTCGATAAGTTTTGGGAAATGATGCTTGATGCAGTTGAAAAAGCGGGAAAGGCTTAATCTACCGCTCGGCCATTCGCCTTATCTTGCGCGATGATTTCACGCAATGAATCAACCGCTGTTTGTAGTAGTTGATCCAATGGCGGCATTGGCTCTTTTGCATGCACAGCCATTACTCCTCCCGCACGAACTCTCAACATCGAAGCGATAACAAATAGCGCAGATGCTTCCATCTCAGAACAGATTGCACCGCCTATCTCCCAAGCCTTCCAGCGATTGATGAGATCTGCTGCAACGCCCATTCGCTCTGGTTCGTGCTGACCATAGAAAGAATCTTTTGATTGTGTAATTCCAAGGCGATAACGCGCACCATTTTTGATAGCGGCACGTTTGATTGCAGCGACTAGATCAATATCTGCAACTGCTGGAAATTCAATCGGCATGTAATGCTTTGATGTTCCCTCATCGCGAATTGCTGCAGTAATAATTGCAAGCTCTCCGGAGACGCTATCAGGCTGAATATGGCCTGAGGTTCCGACGCGAATAAAGGTATCGGCGCCTACTCGTACAAGCTCTTCAAGTGCAATCGCTGCTGATGGGCAACCAATTCCGGTAGAAGTGACAGAAACTTTTACGCCATCAAGGTAACCGGTATATGTGTTGTACTCGCGATTACTTGCTACGTGAACAGGATTATCGAAGAGTGCCGCAATTGGTTCGCAGCGACCAGGATCTCCAGGGAGCAATACATATTTACCTACATCGCCTTTTTTAAGTTGGATGTGATATTGCTTCTCTTCGTTAAGCATTCTGATCTCCTTTGATTAGTTCACGAATTGCTAATACTGCTGTCTCGATAAGTGGCTCTAACGAACCAAGCTCGCCTTCACCGTGCATCACCATGACTCCGCCTGCTCGCACTCTCAGCATTGATGCAAGCACGAATAAAGTTGATGCTTCCATCTCAGAACAGATTGCACCACCTATCTCCCAAGCTCGCCATCTCTCTAACAAGCGTGTACTTACACCAGAGTGTTCTGGCTCAACTTCTCCGTAAAAGGAATCTTTTGATTGCGAGATACCCACTCGGTAAGGCACATTTTTTGCGATAGCTGCCGAACGTAACGCCTGAACAACTTCAAGGTCTGCAACTGCAGGAAATTCAATTGGCATGTAGTGACTAGATGTTCCCTCATCACGAATAGCACCTGAGACGATTGCGAGCTCGCCTCCCTTAGTACCGGGTTGAATTGATCCTGATGTACCAACGCGGATAAATGTCTTTGCGCCAACACGAACCAGTTCTTCCATTGCGATAGCAGCAGATGGACAACCGATTCCGGTAGATGTAACTGAAACTTTGACACCATCGAGATAGCCGGTGTAGGTAACGTATTCGCGATTAGTGGCGATATGTTTTGGATTATCAAAGTGGGCGGCGATAACTTCAGCACGTCCCGGGTCGCCGGGAAGCAATACGTACTCTCCAACATCGCCTGGAACCAGATGAATATGGTGTTGTTTTTCGCTCATAGCGTCTTCACTCTCTCAATAAAGAAATCCATAAAACCATCTACATCAACTTCCATTGCAACCTTTGCATTTGGTGCTTTGCCTGTGGCCGCAAAATGATCTGCAGATAGCTTTGCTGTTGTGAATTCTCCATGGAGTTCGATATCTACATAGTAATCACGGAAAGTGACTAGCTCTGGCTTAACTAAGATTGCTGCAGCAAGTGGATCATTAATTGCACAACCCTCTATCCCTTGATACTCGGCATGGAACTCCATATAGAAAGCTGTTGATCGATCGATGAAGTTACGAATATCTTCTTTTGCCCCAGCAAGTCTTTCAACATGTGACTTAGTAAAGAGACATTTGTAAGTTACATCCAGTGGAACAATGGTGAGATCAATGCCAGAACGCAGAAGAATGTCAAATGCTTCTGGATCGCAGAAAACGTTGTACTCGGATGAAGGTGTGGCATTACCGGGATAATGAATTGTTCCAGCCATTGACACTACATTCTTAATCTTCTTACGTAGCCCCGGCTCTTTCAAAAGTGCAAGAGCAATATTTGTTACCGGCCCGATGCAAAGAATTGTGATTTCATTTGGATTGGCGTTGACGAGATCAATAATCAGATTTGCAGCATTGCTGTCTACGGCCTTTATTTTCGCTGACGGTAAGACCGCGTGGCCAAGTCCTGTATCTCCATGAGTCTCTTCTGCGACTGAGAGCGCCTTCACCAGTGGTTCATGCGCACCTTCAGCCACTGGAATATCTTGCATTCCCAGCAACTCAACTAATTTAAGAGCGTTATCGGTGCACTTTTGCACGGTCGTATTGCCGTGAGTTGTTGTGATTGCCTGCAGGCAGACTTCAGGCATCGCCCTTAATAGGATAAATGCGAGTGCATCATCGATCCCTGGATCGGTATCAAGAATTACCTTCATATCGAAGCCTCCTCATTTTGGTCACTTTTGTGGAAACTCCAACCAGAGATGGATATGAGAGAGGCAAGGGCTGTAGCTCCAGTCATAAAGTAAAAGCCCTTCCACCCATCAAATTTATCTACTATCACTCCGCTAATCGTACTTCCCAATGTAATGCCGATAGATAGCGCTGCGCCAAGAAATGCAAACGATTCGTTGAGCCTACTCAGTGGAACCAACTCTTTCATAAATGCATTTGCCGAAATCAGGGCTGGGCCGATTGCGATTCCAGAAACGATTATCCAGAAAACTATAGTGTCAAGATCTTGAAAAAAGAGAATGCCTGAT
Source organism: Actinomycetota bacterium (assembly GCA_009699765.1). Taxonomy (GTDB): domain Bacteria; phylum Actinomycetota; class Actinomycetes; order Nanopelagicales; family Nanopelagicaceae; genus Planktophila. Next base: position 984 of record WLNN01000109.1, on the reverse strand, counting down.
GTGCAGATTGTCATGATGGCCAGAGAGCCTGTGTATCGAATAGAGCTAGATACTTTCCAATGTATTAGTCCATAAATTAATCCGGAGACTGCGCTTCCAATTGGATAAAGACCAACCCAGAGCCCTCCTTCCGCTTCACGTCCGCCTTCGGTTGCAACGGCAATAATTACTACAAAGTTTGAGCCAAAGAGCATTCCTAGCGCGACCAATGAAAGCAATAGTGTTTTCACATAAGGGATTGCGAGAATGCCACGTGAATGATCTTCATGAACGCGAGCGAAACCCCCGTGATCAATACTTGTGAGTGCGATACCGACTCCAGCAATAGAGAGAAAAACCATACTTGCAATCAGCGGTGAATTAGAACCATAGAGTGAGAATAGAAAACCAGCGAGTGCCGGACCAACAACAAATGCTGTTTCGTCAAAGACAGATTCGAGCGAGAGAGCAGAATCTAACTCCTTCTGATTGGTAAGTGACCTACTCCATCGGGTGCGGGTGATGGTTCCAAAATTTGGAAAAGTCGCACCTGCAAGAGCAGAGAAGAGGAGAAGCCCAATGGTTGTATGGTTAATAAAGTAGAGAACACCTGCTGTCGCAATTAAATTGATAACTACGACCGGCACAATCACCGCTTTAGTTCCAAATTGATCAGCTAATTTGCCCACTCGAGGACTGATGGCAGCTCCAGAGAGGGTATAGAACGCTGACGTTAGACCAGCTAGTGTGAATGAGCCCCTAACATCAGAGACCAAGAAAACCAACGCCACGGTATTCATCGCTAAAGGAATTCGGCCAACCATCCCGAATCCAATTGTTGATAAAGCATGAGGTTTCCGCAGTATTGCTACGTAAGACCCAGCCAAGAGTTCCTCAGTTTCTCTCTTTTTCTCTTATTTAAAAATAGATTAGAAAATTAGGAATCTATTTCTTGCTGCCACTTGAGCAGAATTTCAAACGCTTTATCGAAACTATCTACAACAT
>WLNN01000108.1 GCA_009699765.1 Actinomycetota bacterium | reverse complement strand
TATCGCAACGAAGGTTGGATCTTGGCACAGACATCATTTAATGTCTGAGAGATATTTGCATCTGATTTCCAGAGATCATCCAGAGTTGACTTAACAGCCAATTCAATTGTGCTGATCTTTGGGTGTGAAGTCAGAATCTGACCCTTGGTGATTCCATCGGCAACAATTAGCTTTGCTTGAGCTTCATTTAGAATTGAAGCCTTAGCAATAACCTTTGGATCCATTAGAGGTGTACGTGATTGTGGGAAGTACTGAACGTACTTGGCAGCATTCTCAGGGTTGGTAGCAAATACTAAGAAATCAGCAGCTGCTTTGCGGTTCTTGCTCTTGGTTAGAACTGCCATTCCAGCTTGGCCGATTGCTTGCGCATCAGCTACTGGACCCTTAGGTAGAGGCACTACGCCCCACTTCCACTTCATAGTTGCCAAGTTGGCTGCGCGACTTAGTTGAATAAGTGACATACCAACGTTTCCGGCGAAGAAGTCTGTAGCGATTCCTGGTGCAGGGAATGACTTATCTTTGTAAATCATCGAGTGGAAGAAGCTCATCGCATTATTCATCTGCTTTGAGTTGAAGGTACAAGTAGTACCTGTCTTGTTCCAAGCTTCTGCGCCGAATCCACGCCAGATTGAGGCTAGACCATTCCAAGTTGTGTAGTTAAAGGTTGGGAAGTTCAAGCCATAGTTACCCTTTTGATGATCAGTAACAGCTTTTGCGATCTTTGCCGCATTTGCCCAAGTCCAGTCGCCCTTTAGGCGAAGTGCCTCTGGATCTTCAGCGCCAGCTGCCTTAATTAAATCTGCGTTATAGAAAATCGCAAATGGTGAAGTTGAGAATGGATATGCATAAACGCTGCGAGGTGCTTTCCAGAGACCGAGAGCGCCTGGAGCAATTTCATCTAACTTGTAGCCTGGGGTTGATTCCATTTGTGGCTGCACATTTAGCAGAAGATTATTCTTTCTAAATTGCTGTGCATCTTTTTCAAGAATCCATGCCAAGTCAGGTGCTTTTCCACCTGCAATTTGGGTTGTTAATGTTTGGGTATAAGTTGCAAAATCCAAAGATTCAAATTTGATATCCGCGATCTCTGGATGTGTCTTCTTATATTCGTCAGCGATTCCTTTAAATAGCGCCAAGTGACCCGCATTTGATGACCACATGGTCATACGAAGCGTGATGCTTCCGTTGGCTGCTGCTTTTGCTGGTTGAACACCGATAAAAGCTACAAGAGCAATAGCGGATCCAGCAGCAATCATTTTTAGATATTTTGCTTTCACTGTTGCTTTCCTTTCTGTTTAGTCGGTTTCAACCTTTTAATAAGGTGCGACCGTTGGCCATTCAAGTTCAACGCCTTGATGTAGGAGCTGTGCTTGAAGATCGTTCAAGTCCTTGCCTGATGCAAATGCATGTGGGCTCTTACCTGAACGAATACTTAATGCAGCCAATACTCCGGCTGACTCACCGATATTCCACTCGGTTGGGTGTAAACGGAAACATCCATTTGTTATATGTGTTGTTCCGATGCTCTTGCCTGCTGCGATTAGATTCTCAGTTGCTACTGGAATCATTGAAGAGACTGGGATTTGATATGGGCAAGATGCAACATCTAAATAGTTATCGCCCGCTGTAGATGGGTGTAGATCGATTCGGTAATGACCAACGCCAACTGAATCGTTATATTTCTTAGCGCCGGCATCGCCGCGAATGGCATAAGAAATATCTTGCTCTGTAACTGTGTAGAGCGCCTTAATACGTCGGGCTTCGCGCACATATACATGCTTAGCTAAACCATCTTTAGTGCCGACTACATCATTACGTAGATAGAGCCCTGGCCAACCGGTTTTTCCATCTTTGCGAGGCGCTTCGGTCTGCATCCAGTAAAGCAACGAGAGTGACTGTTCTTTTGCAGAAGCGATGTTCTTAGCTTTCTCTTCTTTGCTGACATCAATGATTGAGCCATTTATGTAATCAAGTTGTGGCCAGTTAACAAGCGAAATATCGGTAAATTTCTCGGGATGTTCCATGTGGCTTGCCGCTAAAATTCTGCGGAAGGTCCATAGATTCGCAGAGCCAGGATTATCTTTCTGATTTGCGCGAACTGTGAGCGGATCCAAAACAGGTAGCGGATCAAAGTTAAAGATAATTTCCTTTAGCGAGCGCGGTTCAATGGAATGCCAACTGACCCAGTTCTGATCATAAAATGGCATTTTAAAGTTTCGCCAGTACTCATAATTATTTGGTTTATCAATTGTGCGATCTGAATCCTTGTCATAGCTCATGGCAAAGCAAGCACTAAATGCCTGAATGTTTCCGGGCTGATAAGTATCTGGCGCGCTTGGTTCGCCGGTCATTTCTTTACTTTCAAAACCGACGACATATTCAATATCTGCGAGCGCTAATACTTCGCCAGTTTCGGTTGCTTCAATAAATATCTTGGCTTCAATATCGCAGGATTTTCCGGTGGTCTTATCTAAAACGCGCGCCCCGATAATTCGATCGCCACTTTTAGTAACACTTTCAATTTCGTGTTCAAGCAAAATAGTCACAGATCCATTTGCAACATGTGGCGCCAACATAGATCTCAAGACATCATGTATGACACCTGGTTCGGCGCAGATTGGGCTTACATATCCGGCGCCTGGATTTAGAAATGGATCAGCTTTTGATCTGGCTGAAAGTGGATAGTTTGTTTTGTAATAGGCGCGCAGACGATTTCTAAATTCGCGATAGCGGCCGGTGCTACCAAATTGTTCAATCCAAATATGCTCATCAGAGGGCACAGCTTGGGCAGTTAATTGGCCGCCAACCCAATCGGTCTCTTCAACAACAATGCACTTGACCCCAAGGTCGGCTAATGAGAGGGCCGCTGAGACTGCACTAGTACCGCCACCCAAGATCAATACTTCTGTTCTCAACTCGACCCCTTTGGTATATACCGATTTCCATCTGGTATATACCAAGATATCTACCCCTATGGGTCTATGTCAACGGAGACTTGGTAACAATCTCGCAACTGTTTTTTTCCGGGGTGGGTCAATGCTTTCTAGAAATCTGTGAAGTTAAAGATTTTCAAATTCTGAAAAAACTAGACCTCGAGTTGATAGATCAGGTCGTACTTATCGCCGCGCTTGTAGGAAACCACCAAAAAGACCGATCGCTCTTTTGAGGTAATACCAACTGCATGGAATTCAAGAGTTGGGGCACCTGGGGATATCTGCAGGCGTTCGCGGAATTTCTCTTCAGGGATTACAGAGCGAACCCGATACTGAACGCGACGTATTGGTTTCTCGTAATGATCCGAAAGGATTGCCGAAAGACTCTTCGCCAAATCTTGCTCGAGTAAACCCGGTGCCAAATCCGCAGGGACATAGGCGGTTTCAGTTGCCATAGCAATATCTGCATCGAAGAACGATTGCTCAATTCGATAAACCCATTCGCCTTTTCTGATGCCAAGTGCTTTAGCAACTTCATCATTGGCATGAATTCGATCAGCCAAGTGAAGTTTGGTGGTTGGGTTATTTCCGCGGTGGCGCAGTACTTCAGATAACGAAGTTACATCTGAGGTGCGAACCATTCTTGGTTCAGAGACAAAAAGTCCTTTTGAGGGAACTGTGTAAATGTAACCGCGCGATTGCAGTACATCGATAGCGCGACGTAGCGTCATTCTTGAAACGCCATACTCTTCGGAGAGAGCGCGCTCTGAGGGCAACTGCGTATGCGGTTTTAAATTTACGGAAAGCTCGGCCAGCGCTTCAAGCAAAGTTGCATGTTTGGAATCTTTGGCGATATTTCGATTAGGCATTAGTGACCTGCCAAAGTTAGCCAAGTGGATTGGCGCAGTTCTTTAGTATCTCGGCTGCACTTGGTAACACTGCGAGGAAGCATGTGCCTATCGTGCCAAAACGGTATAGACCAGTCAACTGGTGGTTTATTTCTACAGGCTGCGGTATCGGTAGAGCGTAAAAGGTCTACTACGAGGCTTGCTCGAAGGCGGCAACTTTGCGCCAGCGGGTTATCAATCGTTCATATCCAATGCCTGCTGTTGCGCCATCGTTAGCAGCAAGACCGGCAAGTGATTCGTGAATATCTTCGATTGATGAATCAGCTTCGATGCCACCGAGTTCGGCAAGTGCGATATTTAAATAATCAGCAAGGCCGCCGTAATCGAGTTCAACTAAAGATTTCGGATGGAACATATCCATCCAGTCATGCAAATCTTGAATCTCTTCTTCGATTCCACCTGAACCAAATGCGTTAACAACTGTGTCATGTGTGAACATGCAACGAGTTTTCGCATTTGCGATTTTGGTGCGCGCGATTGAAAAAGCACCATTGCTATCTGCGCCGCGCATTCGTTCATCGGGAGTAAAGAGTGAGAACCAACGCGGCGGAATCATCCAAGTTTCGGTCAAGATATGCGGCACTTTGTTATCGATGTAATCGGCGCCGCTGGTTATCAACTCTTCGATTGCTGGTGTGAAGAAATATTTTGTTACGGTGCTTGGCATTGAACCGGTGAAATTATCGTAGGCAGCCCAACTACGAGTTGCCGTAGACCAGGGTGATACATAACGAACATCTTCCAGATCGAGAATATGTGCGCCATCTGCGACATTGGCAAAATATGTTGGGGCGATTAACCGTTGCATTGCGCGGTTCTGTTCATCTTCAACTGTTGAGTAAATTGGAAACGCTTCTTC
>WLNN01000107.1 GCA_009699765.1 Actinomycetota bacterium | reverse complement strand
TAATGTTTCTCAATGTCCCTGACTGATAAATCAAGAGGATCTCTCGTCTCAGTCGAGAAGTTAGGTACCCATTCCGCACTGAAGCTACGTCTTGCACAGCGCGTCGCACGCATTCCAAAACGGTTTCCAGTTCGTCATGGAATAGTGCTGTACCGCGTTACGTATTGGACCGAACTGACAGGTCAACCACAGTTAGCAACAGGGCTTCTTGGTATTCCAAAGAATCATCGCGCGCGTACTTCTGTGATGTGGTTGAACGGCACAAACCCAACGCGATCAGAAGCTCCGTCATCAGGCGGACTGATTGGATTGTTGGTTGGTGCACTTTTTGCCGGAAGCGGTCATTTGCTTCTTGCTCCCGATTACATCGGGCTTGGCAGAGGGGATTCGTATCACCCATACATGCATACGACTTCCACTGTCGGTGTTGCGCCTGCTGACATCGTGCGCTTTGCCGGTGGTGTAGTCACCGACCCAAAACGCAGCTAAGTCTTAGCGATTTAGCCGATGTCGCGAGAGAAGAAGACCAGCACCAAGAGCGATGAGATACATCGCAATCATCATGTCGCGTGTGGGGTTAGTTGACCCTGTTGCTGGCAAAGTGGTGGGACCGACGGTGAACGTCTGACGGAAGCCGAATCCGTTTGCAGGTGAATACAACGCGAGATTGTGTTCACCTACTTCAAGGTCTTTCGGAATAACCCCTTTTACAGTGACTGAACCAGATTGATCCGCCACACCAGTACCAATGATGCGAGGAGTTGAAGCAACAATCAGTTGAACAGTCTCGCCCGGGACGAATCCGGTTTGGGTAGCAGTGACACGTCCGCCTGGCGTGATCATAAATTTTGTCAGTTTTGCTCGGGGTAGTGCTTTGATCACTTTCTCTGAAGGTGCACCAGCGGCGTTGGCAGGCACCGTTGAAGTAGTTGTCACAGATTCTGTTGGTGCGGGAGTCGAATCAACTGTCACAGATTCAGTTGGTGCGGGAGTCGAATCAACGATGGTGACGGTGACAGATTGAGGAGCATTCAGCAATGTGGTTTGGGCATTGCCATTTGTGTCAGTGATGGAAAATGAATCGGCTGCTCTGAGTGTTGAAATGACTGCAACACCGTTCGCAATGGCGGTGCTAGTGGCGGTGATGGTACATACAGTCGACGAAGTTTGAGAAATAGCCGTGATAGCTGAAATATTGGTGAATGTGAAATCTTCGTTGGCGGTTGCTGACAAAGTTGTGCAGTCAATGTTTTGGTTGCCAGTGATCGTGAAGGTGATTGTGGGTGAAGATGAGGTTGCAGCTGATGCGGCAAGAGTGACCGTCGATGGCGTTGGAGTTGGCTCAAGATAAAAGCCAGTTCCTAAAAGTGCTCGTAAGTGCGGTTGATTACCGTTGACGCTTACACTCTGTGCCCATGGCAGCGGATCTGGCGGTGTATCAAAATAATTCAAGAGCGCAACTCCGAGTACCGGAGGAGCAACAGGTTCTGTAGGTCCATCGGCAGAATCATCAAAATTGTATGAAGATTGACTACCTGAACCTTCCCAAACGTCAGTTGTCCCATCAACAGTAGCCGTGGAATAACCATAAAATCTTGAAGTATTGATGCAATACGCAGCATCGCAGTAGCCGACTAACAGTCCCACTTGTGTTGCTCCAGTTATGGTCCCGCTCGTGCTGGTGTGAAACAATGAATATTCTTCATACCCAATTAGCCCACCGATTGAATCTCCGCCGGGTGCTGTTACATCCCCGCTGGCACTTGCTTGGCTTACATCTGAATAATTAGCACCAATCAGTCCACCAATTTTTGAAACTACAGTTCCTTCGGTGGCTTCAATTGATACATTTCCAGTGGCACTCAAGTTTGTTAAAGTCGCAGAATCATTGACGAATCCAATTAGCCCACCAATTGAACCAGGCTGATTTTCATCGAGTGAAATCAGAAAATCAACTGCAGCAGGTGAATCCAGATATTCGACTAAGCCAGAGGCCATGCTGAACGCAACGGTACTTGGAATATTTGTTGCGAATTGTCCTATTAGGCCTCCAACATATTTTGATCCAGAGACGTGACCTTGCGCTGATGACATTTGGATATTTGTAGATTCGGAATAACCGACAAGGCCGCCCACGTTTAAATAACCTGAAACATCTCCTATTGCTACGGAATTAGAAACCGTACCTTTATCAATGTAACCAATGAGTCCGCCAGCTTTGTCTCCATGGTTCGTGACTGCACCACTGGCAAATGAATTTGAGATAAGTGTTGAAGTCGAGTCGTCAGGACTTTTTTCTGCCCAGCCGATCAGGCCGCCCACGATTGAATCTTGTCCTGTATTGATTTGTACAGAAGAAGAAGTAGTAGTAATAGTTGCTCCCTGTGAGTATCCAACTAAGCCTCCGAAGTAGGTTCCCTGGTTTGGGCCACTTCCATCGATTGTTCCCGACGAAGCTGAATTTATAATTGTTGAACCTTGTTCAGCTGTTCCCAACAATCCGCCTATTTTTCCCACTGCATCGCCAGAAATAATTACTTTGGCGAAGGAATTTGAGATATTTCCAGAAGTACTTCCGATTAAACCACCGGCATCATCGTTTGTTGCGCCAAGTTCAATAGTTACGTCAGCCGAAGAATTATCAATAGATGAATTACTTTTGCCTCTTCCTGCGATTCCACCTACAGGACAATCTTCACCTTGAACCAATTTTCCTGAAACATGAACATCATTAACCAAACTCAATTCGGAGAGTTGCTCGGTAAGAATTCCACTGTAATAAGCGGGTAAACCAACTTCAGCGGTTGAAAGATTTAAGTGAGTGATGGATGTCGGCGTCTCACCATCTCCAACAACTTGGAAAAGCGGTCCCAGTAAATTAGAAATCGTGTGATTGGCACCGTCAAAGGTTCCAGTGAAAGTAGTGATATTACAACAGTCACCAATGTAATAGCCTGAGTTGGGTGTGAGATTGTCTAAGACGATGTCATTTCCAAGAACATAATCTCGGCCGAGCGTTGTTGCATCAGTTCCGATTGCCATTAACTCATCTTGCGTACTAACAACAATTGGGTCACCAAAAAACCGCAGTGAACTAAGTTGAGAATTTAAGAAAGCACCTCTAGTTGAGGTTACTTTGAATCTGAAGAATCTAAAAGCGTCAGATGCGGGAAACATTGTTGCCTCATAATCCGTATCTCTATCTGAAGGTGGAGTGAGGCCTGTTTTGGAATAAATCAATGTCCAGGTTTTGGGATTGGCTACATCATTTGATCCTTCCAACGTCCAGCTCGTTGCATCTCTTTCTGGCGCATCAGCTGCTGTTGAAAGTTGAACACCTCGAATTGTGGCGCCTACGCCCGCGAATCTTGAGGTATCAATCCCAAAATCAAATACAATATCTATTCCATCAATTCCAAAATCCGTAGGGTAATATTTTGTAAGACCCGTGCTACCTTCCGAGTAAGGGTCAAGAGTTGATCCATCAAATAATTTGTCGGCGCTTGAATTCTGAATATTTTTCGTTTCTCTGTCCATGCTGAAATCAATATCCAGATTGCCCTCCAATAAATCAATTGGCTCCGCTGCGGCTAAATCACTAGCCCCCGCTGCGGCACTCCTCGAAATTGAAGCAAAAGTGAAAATCGGGAGTAAGGCCATTAAGAGGCCAAGGATCAGTAATGGCTGGCGCTTGGCGTGGGTTTGATTGGTCATCTTGGACTCCGCTTTGATCGAGTGGGTGGGGCTGGTGAATATTAGAGTAGTCTTCTTTTATAGAAACAACACTCTTTTATAGGAGAGTTCATTCAATTTTTTGAAAGGGCGGCTTAGGCTTTGCGAATGGTGACTCGAAAGCAGCCGATCCCAGCAAATGCTGGACGTAAGAGCGCTTATGTGGCTCGAAATCACGCAGCCCTATTGAAGGCAGCGCAAGCAGTTTTGGCAGAAATCGGCCCTAGCGCCAGTATCGATCAATTTGCTGAAGGAGCTGAGGTATCCGTCAGCACGATTTATAAACATTTCGAAAATAAAGAGGCGCTAATTGCGTCATCTTTTATTGCGGCATTTAAGGATTGGGAAAATTGGGCCGATGTGGTTTTGGAAGAAAAAGGCGATGCCCTATCGGAGTTAGTAAATCCGATGCGCTTGTTCTTGCGGCTTGCTAAAACGCATCCTCACTATGCCGCAATGATTGCAAAAAACTTAGGTGAAATTCCTAAGTATTATTCAGGTACACAGGATGGCTTCGTGATCCATGTTAAAGAATTAATCAAGAAGAAAATCTTAGTCGTTGATAATTTAGAGGTCAGAACGAGAATTATCTCTGCCAGTTTACTCGCAGGCCTTGCTGAACAATTAACAAATCCTGCCGCTAAAGAATCCGATGCTGATGCAACAATCGAAGTAATTTTGGAAATCCTTGGAATCTCTCCGGCTAAGTCAAAGAAGATAGCAACCGGCCCCCTTCCTGAACTGTCAGAACAGCAGTCGGCATGGGGTGCCTAAACCAATAGAGGCTTGCCTCCGTTTGGTCATTCAACTCAACTGCGTGTGTTTGTTGATTTGGACTTGGTTCTGAGCCCAGCAAGTAGTTATTCGTGGGAGTCAACTATTCTGTGTTCTTGAAAGAAGGACACAGGTCATGAGTGCACCCACTGATTTCATCGAAGTAGAAATAGCCATTGCAGCAGATGTGGCAAAGGTGTGGTCGTTTGTTAGCGACATCAATGTTCCTGCGCAGTTCTCTAGGGAATTTCAGGGAGCTGAATGGCTC
>WLNN01000106.1 GCA_009699765.1 Actinomycetota bacterium | reverse complement strand
TGCAACAGTTACCGCATAATGAGCAAATGCTTCATTTGAAATGATGCCGACTGCAGCGCACTCACCAAATGCCGTTGTTGCCATATTCGTAATACCAAGCCAGAGAGTATTTGATCTTTCGAAGCGTGAGATGAACATTCCGCCTTTGGCTCCACTGCCTTGACTAAATCCAGTTGCACTGAAATCGAAAACGCGAGACCAATCGTTGATACCGCCCGATGGAGTACCCCCCACACCCATGTTGGCAGAAAATGACGCACTAAATCCGGACCACGTTTGAGATGGAATTGCTTTGGCGATAGAAGCAGAAGCTCCTGTGTTCTGACTTCTGATTGTGCCGTTAGAAAAACTCATAGCTTTATTTGTAGAGTCATACGAAGTTGCGTAGCCACTACCAGTGCCGGTAAACGTTGCGTCGTAGCCATTGCCACTAAGGTCTTTCCAGGTAGTCGCGCCAGAACCACTAATCGAGTTAATGTCGTTCGCGTCTAGATTAAGAATCAGACCCGATGTGGTGATCGGACCAGCGTGGGATTGATTGAGCATTTGTGGGAAAGAAAAAGAGCCCACTGGCAAAAGCAGTGTTCCTACGAAAATTGCAACGAGATACCGCACAACGCCCTTGGAAAAAAGTCTCATCACGCGGCGCAGAAGCGCGACCATGGACTCGTTGATCAAGGTACTCATAGTGTTGATTCACGGACTCATTTGCGAGGTTTTTTCTTGACCTCTTTGGTTTTCTCCGTTTTGCCTACTCCCCCGTGTTTGGGTTTTTTATCTAAGGTCAATTCTTCAGCGCTCTCTTTGAGAATCGCCAAAGCATCCTTTACTCTCGAAGTGGGATTGATTCTCATTGATCTAAGTTAGAAGGCTCGGATGGGTTTGATCAAGAAATTCATTGACTGTCCGTAGTTCGAGGTAAATGAGGTTGGAACCATCAAATGCAGGGAATAGAAAGCAGCGAGGTTGGTGGAAGAGGCAGTTGATGTGAAATGATCATCGCCGGTGAACCCAGCAGGACTATCAGTTCCAAGCCTCGCGCAAGCAACATTCGGATTAATGGCTTGGCCACCTCTTGCATACTGACATGCAACGTTTAGCTCAGCAGCATTTGTTAGATACCAATCGCTTAAGCCACCACCACGGTAGGCACGGGCCATTCCCGAACCAGTTGGACAAGCCGAACCGGAAAAATTGCGACCTCCAGTGTAAACAGAAGAGCAAGTGCCATAAACTGCATTGATTGCCTCCGAATACTTATATCCGCGCCCTATTTCCGCAAGAGTCCGCACGTTAGCTGAGGAAACCCCGATGGATGCAATATTGCTGGCTGAGGTAGTTACGTTGCCGTATGGATCTGCAGCTTGTCCGCTCCATGTTTTAGGAGCAAATTCTAGATAATTACAAAGTCCACCAGTAGGACTTCCGGTGGCGGTATGGTCAGGTCCACAGTTGAAACCAGTGGCGTTGACATAGAAGACCGTTCCACCACCAGGGCCGGTATCGCCAAGATTACAAACGAGGTCGGAGGCGCAACTGTAATCAACATGGCTCAAACTTTGTAGAGTCAATCTTGAAACATTTGATGCAAGTGCGACGGGTGAGGTGAATGAGAGAGTAAATGCTCCTGAGTTGCTCGTGATGGTCGCACCATTGACCGATCCTGTTCCAAGTTTGAATGTTCCAGCATCATTCCAAATTCTCGCAACGCTCTTATTGGTAGCAAAAATAGGTAACGCAGAAGAAGTTGTGGAGTCATAGACGGATAAGCTGAAATCAACGCCGTTACAGCTTGATGGGATTCCAGAGACGGTAACGCTGTTGAAGTAGAAAGCCCCTGAGCCAGATGCGTTGACGAAGGAAGAATTCGGGGTTGCAGTTAATACTGAAGATCCAGAACATGCTGCAGTGACTGCAATACCTTGCCCGAACTCAACTTTGCCTCCTGTGCCGATATTGATATTGGCAGCAAGTGTTGTATTGAGAAAGAGACCAGCACCGAAGAGAAGGAGAGCAGAGCCGAAAATAGCCCGTGGCTTCTTTCGCTTAGCGACAGGCTCTGCAACCGGATCGTCGTGGTAGTAGTTAGACATTGCTGCTCCCTAATGAATTTTTCATGACTAGCAAATCGTTAAATGGGTTGGGTTATTGCTTAGTTGCTGCTCTGAAGTGTCAGCTTGTAAACCGCACCTGAAGTCGCCTGTGGATTAGTAAAGACGAGATCAAAAGCTGCAGATGAAGTTGTCATGCCTGAAGCATTTGCAACTGTGACTGCTGTCGATGTAGTTGGAGTAGCTGTGATGGCAACAGTTGCATTTGTATATGCAGTGTTGCTGGCAGAAGCTAGTGCAACTGGCAGAGCACTTGTCTCGCCGTAGGCGTTAAGTGTCAGAATCTTGTCCTGGCAACCACTTGACTGACCATCAACTTCTGAGAATGAAACTGTTGATAGGTAGAACTGTGGATTGACAGAATCATTGACGAAGTTTGCCTTTGGAGCAAGCTTGATCAGACCGTCGCAAGCAGAAGTCACCTGGACACCCTGACCGAACTCAATAGCTGCGCCCGTTCCGAGTGAGATGTTCGCTGCAAGAGTTGAACCAAGTACCGCGACCGCTGCAACTGTTGCAAGGCCAGCGAGCGACTTAAGGTTGCTCTTCTTTCGTGTTCCTTTACGAGGCGCCGGAGCGTTCTCGAACTGTAGGATCTTCATTCCCTTTTCCCCATTCATATTAACGATTCCACAACTAGCACTACACCTTTACTTCGCAAGTGGTACGAAGCTTGGGTATGCCCACCAATTTCTCGGCGAGAATTATTGAATGGCACGAGCGCTTCCGCTGCTCACAGTCACACTCAGACTATAGCGAAGTTTGAAAGGTCTTTCCATGTTTGAAGTACAAATCAAGAATTGGTTAAGTTTTATGGGTGCGGTCTTCTATGCCATTTCTGAAGGCAGGTTCTAGACTGGGTGAATGGCAGTTAAACAGCAGGCGACGGTCGGAGGCGGAAGACAAGCCGCCTATAGCGCCCGTAACAGAGCTCGTCTTATTTCAGATGCTCAGGAAGTTCTAGGCGAAATCGGGCCATCGGCCACGATCGAGCAGATTGCCGCTTATGCCGAAGTCTCCCCGACGACTATTTATAAGTATTTCGAGAATAAGGATGAGCTCTTTATCCATGCCTTAGGTGAGATGTGGATCAGCTGGCTCCAATGGGCTAACTTGGGAAAAGCTCCCGGCACAAGACTAGAGAGCACCTTAGATACTGGTCGCAAGCTTTTTTGGGCAAGAAAGACGCACCCGCTATTTGCAAATATGCTCCATAACTCCTTAGTAGAGATGCCTAACTTTCTCGTCCTCTCAGATAGAGGTGAAGGCAAGAGAGTTTTCAGTGAAATTGCCGCAAGCGGGGAGATAAAGCAAGATGATTTTGATCAGAGATACATTTTATGGACCAATACATACACCGGACTCTTAAAATCTATCTTTGTCTATGAAGAACTCTCTCCGGCTGAGGCAAATATTGCCTTTGGAATCGGGCTCTCGGTCTGGGGAATTAGCGAAGCGAAAGCAAAGAAGATTATTTCTCGCGAACTTGTGTTTGCTCCACAGCCATAGAGCCTCAGATCTGGCTTAGGAACTCCAAGTGGACAACTTCAGTTACTGGCACCGAAAAATATGACTGAGCTTCCTAGTATTAGAGTGAATTAAGAAACGAGAGTAGACGCGAAGATTTGCCAAGCAAGGGCAGATTTCGCAACGAGAGAAAGCGTGATGTAAGTCTTCTCGCCACGGATGTAATCGCTCCACTTACCGACCTTCTTATATTGCAGCCATTGCACGAGTGCAAATGAATTGAAAAATAGAAAGATCGAAATCACGATTCCATATACAAATGCTGGAGCAGAGGTATCACCTGGACCGCCGATGCTGAGTACATAAAAGAGAAGTCCAAGCCAAGGCACAACGCCTGCGATGCAACCGAAGATGAATGGAAGCCATCCCCCATTACCTGGGTTCTCGTACTTCTCTTGCAACCACCCAAAGAGAATCATTGAAGCATTCGCACCAAAGATTGCAATGAGTGCAGCCACATCAGATACGCCGGTAATGAGTGCAATCAGAACAATCATCACTGATGAACTCATTGAATATTCAACCCAGCGGAAGTAATTACGTTGGTTCTCTGTTCCTGTCGCATAACGACCAAAGAATTGTGGAGATGCAACAAGGAAGTGGAAGAAGGCTGAAAGACCTAAAAAGATCGCAACTGTTATTCCGATAGGTGCATCAAGTAAAACGATCGGATCGGCAAAAGTTGATCCTGGAGGACCTGCCATATATCGAGCGACAATCGGTAAGGAGAAATCATTCGCTAGCGCGAGGACAACAATCATTTGAGCCAGGTGGAGAACGCCGGCAATTACGTTGTAGCGACGAAGTGAAGATGCGGTGACTGTTTTACTCATGCAAAAAATCTACTCGCTTTAATGTCAATAATCCGATATTTGCTGCAATAAAACGCAATAACTATAAGACTGGTAAATAGCGATCGAGCTCAAACTGGCTTACCTGACGGCGATATTCCTGCCACTCTGCTCGCTTATTGCGAAGAACGTATTCAAAGACGCTTTCACCGAGAGTTTCGCGAACAAGTTCGCTCTTCTCCATGACCGCTATCGCTTCGTTGAGGTTGGCTGGCAAAGTCTGAACATCTGACGAAGGCTCTAGTTTGTACTTGCCTTCAATTCCTTTAAGGCCCGCAGAAATCATGACTGCATAAGCAAG
>WLNN01000105.1 GCA_009699765.1 Actinomycetota bacterium | reverse complement strand
CAATCTCCTTCAACTCTTAACAACAAATGACTCTGTATTTGTCGTCGATCCACAATCCGCCGTTGGTCGCTTCCGCGGCTCTGATCCAGATGGCGTTAATTCTTATATTGAGAATAACTTTCCTAATGCGTACTCCATTACTCTTTCAAATAATCATCGCAGGGCTCCAATAAAATTCGCGGTAGAACTTCGCTCTGAAAGTGAAGAAGCCCAATACATTGCATATCAAATCAAGCGCGCACATTTGATGGAGGGCGTTGCATATTCAGATATGGCGATAATTCTTCGCTCACATAACACGACCGCAACAGCTATTCGTAGATCTCTTGGTCAATCTGGTATTCCAGTCGCCGGTGATCGTGAGGCAATCGCAGCCAATGCTGCAATTGCGCCGTTTCTTCTTCTAGCTCGAGTAGCTGTAGGAAGCCAACCGCTCAACCTTGATACCTGCGAACGGTTATTACTCTCAGAATTTGGTGGCGCAACTTCAATTTCATTGCGCCGCATACGTACCGCACTTCTCAAATCACGTGATGAAGCAAGTGATCCGCGTACCGGTACACAGATGATTATCGACGCAATCGATAAAGGCGATATTCCAATTGAGGAAGTTGGCGAATTACGCAGGGTTCACGAGCTACTAACTGCAGCTCGAGCATCGATGCGAAAGAAGAATCCATCTATTCACGATCTCCTTTGGGCAATTTGGTCGAAAGCGGTAAATGGCGAAAACCAACTGATATCTGAAAATTGGCAGCGAACCGCCTTACGTGCAGGCTCACGTGGGGCAGCTGCAGATCGCGACCTTGATGCCATGGTGCAGCTATTTGATAGCGCAGCGCGTCATATAGATCGCATGCCAGGCTCGCACCCACGTATTTTTCTGGAAGAAATCTCGCAAGAGAACATAGTTACCGACCTCATCACCGCCAAAGGGCTACGTCCTGATGTTGTCGAACTATTGACAGTTCACTCTGCAAAGGGGCTTCAATTCAAGCGAGTATTTGTTGCCGGTATTCAAGAAGGAATATGGCCAAACCTTAAACAACGCAGCACTTTGCTTGGCGCAGAACGTCTCGTTGAACGTGAACGCCACGGTGAAGAGCTAGCCCAAGTAGAACTAGATCTCATCACTGCTCATTCGTTGGCAGAAGATGAGAAACGACTCTTTCATGTCGCCACAACTCGTGCATCTGAGCAGTTACATATCTCGGCGGTATCTCGTGAGGAAGATTCACCATCAGCATTCTTCCTCGAAGCAGCTGAATCCGAGGATTTTGCAGAGTCATCATTTACCAATGTGCGCCCACTTACCGCAAATGCTCTTGTCGCCTCACTTCGCAGGGCGTTAAGCACAGACCAGAGCGATACCGCGGCATCACTATTAGCAACACTGGCTGCATCTGAAATTGCTGTTGCTGATACCAACAATTGGCTCGGTGCTCATCCAATCTCCTCAGATCTCCCACTTTTTACTGAAGATGAAATAATTCCAATTTCACCAAGTGCTGCAGAATCTTTTGAGAAATGCGGTCTCAAGTGGTTGCTCGAACGCAACGGTGGCTCAGATGGAGACTCTACGGCGCAGCTTTTAGGCTCTGTTATCCACGAATACGCGCGCTTGAAGGTCGAGCAACCGGATATCACTGATGAATTTCTTTACCAGTCACTTGATAGCGCATGGCCGCTCATTACTGAATCAACAGGATGGACTAGTAAGGTCCAGTTACAGCGGGCACAGAAAATGCTCCAAAGGTTTGCACAATATCACCGCACCAACAATCGTGATGTTGAGGGCGTTGAATTAGGTTTTGAATTCGAGCTCGGACGAGCCGTAGTACGAGGATCCGTTGATCGACTAGAAGTAGATTCTGATGGCAAATTCTTTGTAGTTGATTTCAAAACAGGTAAAGCAATCGGCAAGAAAGAAGCGGCTGAAAATCTGCAACTTGCTTGCTATCAGTTGGGTGTCGTGCTCAACGCATTTGAGAAGAAATTTACCAACCCAGAGATCTCAGGATCGCATTTAGTATTCCTAGGCCATGACACCAAAGATGTTGCTACTCGCGAACGGCCTCCGATTGATGTTGAAGAAGTCAGTGGCCATCTCGATCGTATCGCGACAGAAATGGCAGCGCCAATATTTATTGCGAAGAAGAATGAATTCTGCGGATTTTGCCCAGTGAAGAACTCTTGTCCAGTTCATCTTGAGGGTAGGTCGGTGATTGGATGATTGAAAAATTCTCACCCGCCGATGTCGCTAAGTTAATTCAGCTAATCGACCCTAAATTCCCATCACCAAGTGATGAACAAGCGAAAATCATTTCAATTAAGAGCAATCCGCTTGAGCCTGCAGTGGTAATTGCAGGAGCCGGTTCTGGCAAGACTGAGACGATGGCATCACGCGTTGTATATCTTGTCGCAAATGGTTTTGTCCGTCCCGATCAGATCCTTGGACTCACATTCACACGTAAAGCAGCCGGCGAGCTAAATCTTCGCATTCGAAAGCGCCTAGGGCAGCTATCTAAAGCGATGGCTCAAAGCAATATAGAACGCCCCTTTTCTAGCCTCGACACCTCGGTGACGACATATCACTCCTATGCGGGAAGAATTCTATCTGAGCATTCGATTCGTCTAGGCATCGATGCCGATTCTCAACCTCTCGGTGAAGCAGCTCTCTGGATGATGGCAAACCGCATCGTGCAGAACTGGGATGAAGCGGGATATACCAATGAGAGCGCAGTGAAAACAGTTGTGGAAGATTTGATGGGGCTCACTTCGCAAGCACTCGAACATCAAATAACCGGCGATCAAATTATCGAAGAAGATAATAAATTGCTTGCAGAATTATCTCGTATGGGTGGCGCCACTAATGAAGGTGTTCGTAGGGCAGCTCAAACTTCACATCAACGCATTGGCTTAGTCCAGATGATGGATCGCTTCCTCGCACAACGTCGCACCAGCGGCCAACTATCTTTTGATGATCAAATTGCACTCGCCGCCCGAATCGCTCAATCATTTCCTGATGTTGGCGAAATCGAACGCGCGAAGTATCCGATTGTCTTACTTGATGAGTACCAGGACACTTCACATTCGCAGGTTCGCTTACTCTCTACACTTTTCGGTCAAGGGCATCCTGTCACTGCGGTCGGAGATCCTTGCCAATCTATTTATACCTGGAGAGGTGCGGCGGCGGGAACAATCGGAGCATTCAATAATAATTTCCCTAAACCGGCTGGCGCAAAGGGCGAACTTCAATATAACTTGCTCACCACATATCGCAATGATCAAAGTATTCTCGAGGTAGCCAACCTAATCTCTAGCGATGTGCGTAAAAATGATTCAATTTCAGTTGAACCTCTACGTGCTCGTCCTAATGCAGGTAAGGGAGATCTCACCTGTGGAATCTTCGAAAATCTAGAGGCAGAGGCTCAAGCCATTGTGGAGTACTTCCTTCCGCTATGGGGCGCAGGCGGTGTAAAGAAGAACGATTTATCTTTTGCGGTATTAGTCCGTAAGAAGTCGCAGATTGCGCTTATTCAAGAAGCTCTTACCGGTGCAAACATTGCATCAGAGGTACTTGGGCTCGGTGGTTTGATTCATGTACCTGAAGTTGCCGACATTGTTGCATTATTGAAGGTCATTAATTCACCCGATGCAGGTGGATCTCTAATGCGCCATCTAACAGGACCACGGATCAACATTGGCCCGCGCGATATTGCAGCTCTTGGTCGCTTCTCGCGTAGCCGAGCAAAGAACGATGGATCTGATAACCGCACACTAGTTCAAAATATTATTGCCGGAAATCCGCTAACTGCAGATAACGATGATCAAATTGCCGGCTCTTTGATTGATGCTCTGGATGAAATCGAAAGTGCAAAAGCGAGCCATTTCTCCTCAGCAGGTTTTGCGCGCCTTACCCAATTTTCAAGTGACCTTCGGCGCTTACGTTCTCGAGCTTCAGGTTCTATCACCGACTTAATTCTTGAGATCGAACGCTATCTAAATCTTGAGGCAGAGGTCATGGTTCGTGATCCACTTGGACGTCGTCACCTTGATCGATTCCTTGATGAAGCAAGTAAATTTGCACGTTCAGGCGGTTCGCTCAATGGATTTATCCAATGGCTCGATGTTGCAAGTGATGAAGAAGGTGGATTGAAGGCAGGAACACCAGAGGTAGATTCGAGCGTCGTTCAGATTCTCACCATTCATATGTCCAAGGGCGCCGAATGGGATGTTGTTGCAATTCCTGGGCTTACTGAAGGAACCTTCCCTTCAAAGTCTAGTAAAAGCCCTGAAAACTGGGTATTTAACGAGCGCTTTATACCCTTTGCCCTGCGAAGTGATTCTCACGTAGTTCCACAACTTAATTTGTCGCAGATAACAACTAATTCAGAGGCGAATAAGACTCTCGATGCATATAAAACTCTATGTTCTAATTATCGATATAGCGAAGAAATTCGCCTCGGTTATGTCGCTGTCACTCGAGCACGCACCTATCTCTTCTGTTCTGCTTCATATTGGGGCGATGGCGTAAAACCATTAGCACCATCTACGTTATATGAAAACGTGAAAGTAGTAGCTTTGCAATCCGGTCGGGTGATTGAAGAACTCGAACGTCCTTTAGATGACGATCGTAATCCGCAGGAAGATATCGAAATAACTCGTCAATGGCCACGCGACCCATTGGGCATGCGTCGTGCAGCATTTACCGCAGAAATTGAAAAAGTTCGTGTTGCTTCACCAGCAAATCTTGATAGTGATTCGGTCGAAGATGCAGCACTTCAATCTTGGCTCGAT
>WLNN01000104.1 GCA_009699765.1 Actinomycetota bacterium | reverse complement strand
TCAGCAACAGCACAGCTCTTCACATCAACAGGCATCGTACTTTCAGCATCAGTTAATGCTTCAGGTACAGCTATCCCAACAAACGGACAGCATGCAATCGTTGGCGGTAAGGCTACATACAAGTTCTATGCACCTGCAGTTTCAGGTTCATTGACAGCTACAGCTACAACAGGTGGAGCAGTTAATATCACTGACGCAGCAACAATCACCAGCACAGTTGACATCGTCAACCCAGGTGTAGATGCAGCAACAGATGCAGCAAACGAAGCAGCTCAGGCAGCTTCTGATGCAACAGACGCAGCACTTGCTGCAGCTGATGCAGCTGACTTGGCTACAGATAAGGCACAGGAAGCTGTTGATGCAGTTGCAACACTTTCTGCTGAGGTAACAAAGTTGATCACAGCTCTCAAGGCTCAGATCACAACTTTGACAAACCTTGTCCTCAAGATCCAGAAGA
This sequence comes from Actinomycetota bacterium, assembly GCA_009699765.1. Lineage (GTDB taxonomy): Bacteria > Actinomycetota > Actinomycetes > Nanopelagicales > Nanopelagicaceae > Planktophila. Next base: position 4,350 of record WLNN01000104.1, on the reverse strand, counting down.
AGGTAAAGGCTTAATTGCCTTGAATCTTTAACTAGATTCTGACCCGAAACCCGGTTCCTCTTCGGAGGGGCCGGGTTTCGGCTTTTCTACAGTTAAGATTGCCCCATGCTAAATAAGTCAGTTGAAAAGACTATTTCTCTCTTCTTGTTTCTAGGGTTGCCATTTACCACCTGCTTCTTGGTGGTCTCATCAGTAACAGACCCGGTAAACGTAACCAAGCTCTTTGCCGCTGGCTGCATGTCGGTTGGAGTCTTCGCAATCGCGATCACCTACGGAACCCGAGAGCTTTGGCGCTCATCAAAGGCGCTGCTCATTGCATCTGCCATCTTCTTACTTGCCGGACTCAACTCAGTTATTAATAGCGGTTCACCACTTATACAGAACATTTATGGCGTATATGGCCGTCAGACTGGATTTATTACCTACTTCTTACTAGCCGCCCTTGCTATCAGCGCTTCCCTATTGCGCGAGCTCAAGAGCTTTAAGCGAATCATCTGGGGGCTATTGATCGCCGGCGCACTCAATATTCTTTATGCAGCTTGGGCCATCGCATTTGGAGATTTCATTGGCTGGAGCAACCCATACGGAAATATCTTGGGGCTCTTCGGTAATCCAAACTTTATCGGTGCATTCCTTGGAATGTTTATTACTTGTTCGGTTGCATTTGCATTTAGCGATCACTTCTCTTGGACCTATCGAATCGCATTTATTGTCCTTGGCCTCATCGCTCTCTATGAGATCAAGCAATCACATGCGGTGCAGGGCCTTGTCGTAACTGGTGCTGGTCTTGCAATGATTGGTTTCTATTGGGTGCGAGCTAAGACAAAAGGGTTTGCAATTACTTCTGCATACCTTGTGGCCGTTGCAGTAGTTGGCGTTTTTGCACTTGCTGGCGCGCTTCAAAAAGGCCCACTGGCCTCAATTATTTATAAGAAATCAGTTTCTCTTCGTGGAACATATTGGGAGACCGGAATCAAGATGGCGATGGATAAGCCAATGACTGGTGTCGGTATGGATGGATACGGAAATTGGTATCGGGCATTTAGACCAGACCGCGCACTAACAGATACACCGGGTGTTGGAACGGTTACTAACGCTGCGCATAACGTGGTTATCGATATCTTCGCATACGGCGGATTCCCGTTGCTAATCAGCTACTTGGCTATCCTTTTTATTGGCATCTGGGCAATTCTTAAAGTTACTTTCAGAACCCGAACATACGATGGAACTTTTGTCGCACTTGCCACAACATGGCTTGCATACCAATTGCAATCTGTAATCTCTATTAACCAAATTGGTCTAGCGATTTGGGGCTGGGTTCTTATTGGAGTTCTCGTTGCTTACGAATATTCAACCCGTCCTGAAACCGAAGCTACGACGAATAACTCAAGCAAGAAAGCGAAGCAGAAAGATCTCATCTTCTCTCCACAACTTGTTGGCGGAATCGGACTTGTTATCGGCGGGCTAATCGCTGTTCCACCACTATCAGCAGATATGAAATGGAAGTCAGCGCTAAAGGCTCAGAACCTGCAACAAGTTGAAGTAGCACTGACTCCAAGTTATTTAACACCACGAGATTCTGCGCGCTTGGCACAAGCAGTGATTACTTTTGAAAATAGCAAACTCGGAGATATCGCCCATAAGTACGCACTTGAGGGCGTTAAGTTCAATCCGGATTACTTTGATGCTTGGCGCGTGTTGTATGGAATTTCTAAGTCGACGCAAGAAGATAAAGACTTAGCGCTTAAGAATATGAAGCGTCTTGATCCCAAGAACCCTGACGTCACGGCAAATTAAATGAAAGTTTCGATTATTGGTCAGGGCTATGTCGGTCTGACAATTAGTGCCTTTGCTGCGGCAAAGTACGAGGTTGTTGGATTTGATAATAGCCAGCGAGTAGTCGATCAACTTAACCGAGGTATCTCGCATATCGAAGGCGTTGATAGTGCAGTTATCGCAAAGTGGGCAAAAGCTGGTAGCTATCGGGCAACATCTAAGAGCTCTGATATTAAAGGCTCAGATATCGTTGTAATTGCGGTTCCGACTCCCCTGACTAACGATCGCAAGCCAGATATGTCATATATTGAAGCAGCGTGCAAAACAATTGCCGAGAATATTGATCGACCTGTTCTCGTAATAAATGAATCAACATCTTTTCCTGGCACTGTCCGAAACTTTATTAAGCCGCTAATTGAGAAGTTATCTGCAAATAAGTTTGAACATATGTATGCGATTTCGCCAGAACGCGTTGATCCAGGGCGCGGAGATTACAACCAGAAGAACACGCCTCGTTTATATGCGGGGCTGACAGCGGAAGCATCTGAGAAGACTCGCGATTTCTACTCATCATTCTGTGATCAATTGGTAGAAGTTTCATCACCTGAGGTAGCTGAGTCTGCAAAGTTATTTGAAAACACCTTCCGCCAAGTAAATATTGCCCTCGTCAACGAGTTTGCACAGATTGCCAACAAACTTGGGATTTCGGTTCATGAAACTCTGGACGCAGCAAATACAAAGCCATACGGATTTATGAAATTCAATCCGTCAGCTGGCGTGGGCGGACATTGCATTCCGGTGGATCCAACTTATCTTGCATATATTGCGGATCAACTTGGCGCACCTTCTACATTTATCGAGCGAGCAAACGATGTAAATCTTGAGATGCCAATTTACATTGTGGATCGAGTTGAGGAAGATAACGGTGGCTCGCTTAAAGGTAAATCAGTATTGGTTATTGGTGTTGCGTATAAGCCGAATGTGGCCGATGTTCGCGAGACTCCAGCAGAGATTGTCATTGACGAGCTTCGCAAACGCGGCGCAGTTGTTGCATGGCACGATGAGATAGTTGGAAATTGGCGTGGAGAAACGTCAGCGCCGCTTTCAGGTGCAGATATCGCAGTTGTTGTGACTTTACATGATGAAGTTAAGCAGTCAGCAGTAATGGCTAGCGCGCCATATGTATTTGATACAACCGGAAAAATTAAAGGCGCAAAGACTCTCTAGAATTTATTTCTTAAGATGCGCAGCTACTGAATCAATAATTGAATCTAGGTTATGGGTTGGTGCCCAACCAATCTTTGCTTTCACCTTTGAGATGTCAGGTACTCGACGTTGCATATCTTCAAAACCTGCGCCGTAGGCCTCACTAAAAGGCACGTACTTCAATTTGGAATGTGATCCGGTGCGTTCAATAACCTTTTCAGCTAATTGCTTCATTGTGGTTTCACCTATGCCACCGATATTGAAGTAATCGCCAATAGTTGAATCATCTGCAGCTAATGTCATTACAGCGCGCACTGCATCATCAACATGGCAGAAAACTCGAGACTGAGAACCATCGTCGTAGATTGTTATATCTTCATTCTTAAGTGCTTGACTAACAAATCTCGGCAAAACCATTCCGTATTGACCGGTCTGGCGAGGCCCAACGGTGTTAAAGAATCGTACCGTTGTGACTTTCAATCCATGGGTGCGATGAAGAGTGTGAGCGATAGCTTCTTCAAGTGCTTTTGCATCGCTATAGGTCCAACGAATTTTCTGTGGCGCCCCAACAACCCGATCAGATTCTTCATTGAGAGGCTGCGCAGGGTTCTTGCCATAAATCTCTGAAGTACTGGCGATAATCAATCGCTTGTTATGCGTAGTCGCTGCTTTAAGAACAACATCAGAGCCAGTGAAGTTAATAGATACGGATTCAACGGTGTTCTCCATAATATTTTTAACACCGAGGGCTGCCGCCATGTGCAGAACAAGATCTGAGTTTTTCACAAGTGAACCAACAAGAGCTTCATCACGGATGTCACCTGCGTGAATGTCGAGGCGATCTTCAATATGGGCAATATTGGCGCGAGAACCTGTAGTCAGGTTGTCCAGGATTGTGACGGAATCCCCTTTAGCCAAATAGGCATCAGCGAGGTGGGACCCAATAAATCCCGCTCCACCAGTGATTAATACGCGCATAGGTGCATCTTATCTTTCGTACGAGTTAATTCTGCTGCCGTGCCCACCGACTATTCAGGTAATTCACAGGTTGGTAGCAGAAGATATGTCCATGAGAAACAGCCAACCTACCTTCCGAAAGCACTCTGCTGTAGGCGTGGATTGGGCAGCATGGTTTTTAGGAATTGGTCTCGGGCTCACCTTGGCACTTCAAGCAACAACTATGCGCTCGAGCGATATCAATAGCGTCTATTCAATTATGGCGAGCTTATCTAGATTAGCTGCTCTTGCGGGAAGCTACTTCGCAATCGTTGGGATCTTCTTCGTCGCGCGCATTCCCGTCGTTGAACGTGGAGTTGGCCATGATCGCTTGGTCGCGTGGCACCGAAAGTTAGGCCCATGGTCACTCTA
>WLNN01000103.1 GCA_009699765.1 Actinomycetota bacterium | reverse complement strand
CCTACGATTTAAGCCAGTCAAGTCTCTGTAAAACAATTCCTTCGCGAAGCGCCCAAGGGCATTGAGTCATCTTCTCAATCCCAAGTAACTGCATAGTTTTTAAAGCAACCATTGCCCCGGCCACGATTTGATTTGCGCGACTATTCGAGACCCCTGGAAGTGCGGCTCGTTTCGAGTGCTCCATTGCTTGCAACTTCTGAGTAATTGCCGCCAACCCCTCAAGAGTTAAATCCCTACCTAGTTCTGGTAGATAATTTTCCTGAATTCTTCTCAAGGTTCTTATAGTTTTACTAGTTCCAATTGCGGTGCATTTTGAAATATCTCCAACCGCAGATTTAAGTGGTGCAATAGTTGTGGTGATATGAGAGTCAAGTTTTTTAAGAGATTTTTCACTGAATGGATCTCCGCTAAGAAATTGTCGAGTCAATCGACTTGCTCCCAACATCACAGATGTTGAAAATTTTGGAACCTCTTGATCGCCTCTAGCAATTTCGAGAGAGCCCCCACCAATATCGAGCATCAATACATCTCCTGCCGACCAACCGACCCAGCGCCGAACTGCTAGAAATGTAAAACGCGCCTCATCTTCACCTGATAAAACTTGCAATTCAATTCCAGTTTCGTCAAGCACAGCTTGGAGAACAGCTTCAGAATTATTTGCTTCACGAATTGCTGAAGTTGCAAATGCAAGAGTTTCATCGATTTGGATATCACGAGTCTGATTCTTTAGCCGTGTGAGAGTTTGCAAGAGGGTCTCGACTCCAGATGGTGATATCTCACCCGAATCTGTTAAAAACTCCGCGAGACGAATTTCTTCTTTAAAACTCTGATGTGCAAGCGGCGCAGATCCATGATGAGCATCCATGATTTGAAGGTGCACGGTATTTGAACCGACATCGAGGACCCCTAAGCGCATGGCTGAAGTGTATTCAGTGAAGTATTTATTAGATGAACGACGCCTAAACAGTCGGCGATTATCTCTATATAAGGCTCTACGGTAAGATTGCCATCTGCACTTCGCACGTAAGTGCCCTTATTTATGGAGTTTCATCTCAATGGCAAAGACCCAAGCACACCTCAAAGACCTGCCTGTAAAGACCCGCGACAGTATTCGTAACGTCGCAATCATCGCCCACGTTGACCACGGAAAGACAACACTGGTTGATGCGATGCTCTGGCAATCAGGTGCTTTCGCTGCGCATAAAAAGCAGGACGAGGGTCAAGACCGCATGATGGACTCGATGGATCTCGAGCGCGAAAAGGGAATCACGATTCTTGCAAAGAACACTGCAGTCCGCCGGGGTGATTCTGTAATCAATATTATCGACACACCAGGCCACGCCGACTTCGGTGGCGAGGTCGAGCGCGGTCTCGAAATGGTTGATGGTGTTATTTTGTTAGTGGATGCTTCAGAAGGCCCACTTCCACAGACTCGCTTTGTATTGCGTAAAGCACTTCAGAAGAACCTTCCAGTTATTTTGCTCATTAACAAAGTTGACCGTCCGGACTCACGTATCGCTGAAGTTGTTGATGAAGCTTACGAACTCTTTCTAGATCTCGATGCAAATGAAGAGCAGATTGATTTTCCAGTTGTATATGCCTCAGCAAAAAACGGTCGCGCATCTTTGACTCGTCCAGCTGATGGTGGATTGCCTGAAGAAGAGAACCTTGATGTTCTATTCCAGGTTATTCAGGACACTGTTCCGGCGCCGAAGTATCACGAAGGCGCTCCACTTCAGGCACACGTTACCAACCTCGACTCTTCACCATTCCTTGGTCGTCTTGCACTTATGCGTATCCACGAAGGAACCCTTAAGAAGGGTCAATCCGTTATGTGGATGAAGACAGATGGAACACAAGAGCGTGTAAAGATTTCAGAGCTTCTGATTACTGAAGCGCTCGAGCGAGTTCCTGGACTTGAAGCTGGCCCTGGAGACATTGTTGCGATTGCAGGAATTGAAACAATTACCTTGGGAGAGACACTTGCAGATCTCGAGAATCCACACGCACTTCCATTAATCAAGGTCGATGAGCCATCAATCTCTATGACAATTGGAATTAATACTTCTCCTTTAGCTGGAAAGTCAGGAAAACTGCTTACTGCGCGCCAAGTTAAGGATCGCCTTGATAAGGAACTCGTAGGTAACGTTTCACTTCGAATTCTCACGACCGAGCGCCCAGATGCTTGGGAAGTTCAGGGTCGCGGAGAACTTCAGCTTGCTGTGCTTGTCGAGATCATGAAGCGTGAAGGTTTCGAACTAACTGTTGGTAAGCCACAGGTAGTTACAAAGATGATTGACGGCAAGTTACATGAACCAATGGAGTCTCTCACTATTGATGCGCCAGAAGATTATCTCGGCGTACTTACCCAGTTGATGGCGCTACGCAAGGGCCGCATGGAACAAATGGTTAACCACGGCACCGGATGGATTCGCCTTGAGTACAAGGTTCCATCACGTGGTCTTATTGGTTTCCGTACTGAGTTCCTTACTGAAACTCGCGGAACAGGTTTGCTTCACCACGTATTTGATTCATACGAACCTTGGTTCGGAGAACTTCGCACACGTGCAACCGGTTCTCTCGTTTCAGACCGTATGGGCGCAGTTACTTCATATGCGCTTCAAGGCGTTCAAGAGCGTGGAACAATCTTCGTTGAACCAGGCGATGAGGTCTACGAGGGCATGGTTATTGGTGAGAATTCACGTTCTGACGATATGGATGTCAACTGTGTTCGCGAAAAGAAGCTTACAAATATGCGCGCATCAGGAACTGATGATTCTGAAAAGTTGATCCCACCTAAGAAGCTCAACATGGAAGGTGCTCTCGAATTCTGTCGTGAAGATGAATGCGTTGAAGTGACTCCTGCTGTTGTACGAATTCGTAAAGTTGTCTTGGACGGCGCAGAGCGCGCTCGAGCAACATCTCGTGCGAAGAAGTCCAACCAGTCCTAGATTTTAACTAAGTAAAAGAGAGTTGGAATAGGCGCGATTGTTAAGCGCCGGATTTCGTATTTAGTCTATAAACTATTGGGTATGAAGCTACTTCGAATTCTTGGAATTTTTGCGATCTTATTAGTGCCGGTAAATGCGAACGCTCATGCGGGGGTTGTCTCAACTAGCCCCGAGCGCGCACAAGAACTAACAGCTATGCCATCTGAAATATCTGTTACTTTCTCTGAAGATTTACTGCTGATAGATGGCCAAGATGTAAACACAATTTCTCTTACACTTTTTGCGGGCGAACCTCTTGACATCACAGATATGAAAGTTGATGGCGCCACGATTTCAGCAAAAATTCCAGAAGGTGCCTATCAATCAGGTATTTACGAAGTGAACTACAAAGTTGTATCTGCAGATGGCCACAAGGTAAGTGATAGCTACACATTCTCACTTAATGCTCCAACCCTTTATGCTGCAGAAGGCGCTGTCGAAGAGAACGAATCCGGCGTCATTCCGCTTCCGATAGTCGGTGCAATAGTCATTGTGGTCATCTTGGGTGGCTTCTTCGCACTCCGTGCTCGCAACCGCAAGCGCTAGCGCTGATTTGTCGCCCGCTTAGGGTTGAATTCGTACTATGAGCAAAGTGTCAGCTACCGGGCTACGGCTGATCCCTAAGCCAATCTCTCGTCCAGCACTTACCTTTGATCCTTCGCAATCCGAAGCAATTGCATTTCGTGGTGGGCCTCTAATAATTCGTGGAGCTGCGGGTACGGGAAAAACAACAACTCTTATTGAGTGCGCCATTGATCGCATCCGCCTAGGCGCAGATCCTTCATCAATTTTAATTCTCGTCTTTGGCCGCGAACGTGCATCAGAGATACGAGATGCGATTGTTGTTGCATCCGGAGGTACGGTGCAAGAACCTGTAGCTCGCACTTTTCATGCGCTGGCATTTTCGATTTTATCTATGACCTCAGGTGATAACTTTCGCGAAACTGTCTTGATCTCTGGCGCCGAACAAGAGTCATTTATCAAAATCTTGCTTCAAGGCAATATTGAAGATGGTGTTAATTGGTGGCCCTCCGAATTGCGATTAGATCCAACTATCGACCAGAAGATATTGATGGGCGAGCCACTACTTACTCAGGGATTTATTCGCGAACTCCGCGACCTCATGATGCGAGCCACCGAGCGTGGATTAACTCCATCTGATCTTGCCGAGAAAGGTCAGCGATTACGCGAGAAATATTGGGCAGGGGCGGCAAAGTTTTGGCAACAATATATTGAGGTTTCAGCAAATATGGATGGGGGCGCAGGGGATGCAAAAATGCGCATCGACCCCTCTGAAATTATCAATGCTGCTATTGCACATTTAAAGAGCAATCCGGATGTCCTCGCCACTCTACGATCAAGATTTTCTACAATTATGGTCGATGAATTTCACGAAAGCGATCCAGCTCAGCGCAATCTCCTTCAACTCTTAACAACAAATGACTCTGTATTTGTCGTCGATCCACAATCCGCCGTTGGTCGCTTCCGCGGCTCTGATCCAGATGGCGTTAATTCTTATATTGAGAATAACTTTCCTAATGCATACACCGTTACTCTTTCAAATAATCATCGTGGGGCTCCAACAAAATTCGCGGCAGAACTTCGCTCTGAAAGTGAAGAAGCCCAATACATTGCATATCAAATCAAGCGCGCACATTTGATGGAGGGCGTTGCATATTCAGATATGGCGATAATTCTTCGCTCACATAACTCGACCGCAACAGCTATTCGTAGATCTCTTGGTCAATCTGGTATTCCAGTCGCCGGTGATCGTGAGGCAATCGCAGCCAATGCTGCAATTGCTCCGTTTCTACTGCTAGCTCGAGTAGCTGTAGGAAGCCAACCGCTCAACCTTGATACCTGCGAACGGTTATT
>WLNN01000102.1 GCA_009699765.1 Actinomycetota bacterium | reverse complement strand
GCAAAATAAAGCGAAAGTAAGTGTCCCCGGCGGGAGTTGAACCTGCGACCTACCGCTTAGGAGGCGGTTGCTCTATCCACTGAGCTACGGGGACTAATCACACACCAAATAGGTGCGATGTACTTGGCAAAGGTTATCGGTATAGGTAACCTTCCTATAAATCCACTCGGGATTAGTTACAGAAAACGAAAGGCCATTCCATGAGAGCGCTCGTTATCGGCGCAGGCGGAGTTGGCAGTGCAATCGCAAATATCGCATCACGTAAGCCATTTATCACTGAATTAGTGATTGCTGACTACGACCTTGCTCGCGCCGCTGCCCTGACTTCAAAAATCCAAGACCCACGTTTTAGCGCAGTGGAGGTGGATGCCGGCGATCTGGCGGGGCTTGAAGGCTTAATTCGTAAGGTAAATCCAGATGTTGTAGTCAACGCTGTTGATCCACGATTTGTGATGAACATCTTTAATGCGGCGAAGAACGCTGGCGTTAATTACATCGATATGGCTATGTCGCTATCGATTGCTCATCCAACAGAGCCATTTACTAAAACAGGTAAAAAACTGGGTGATGATCAATTTATCCAACATGATGAGTGGCTGAAGCAAGGCAACTTTGCACTTGTTGGCATGGGAATTGAACCCGGAATGAGCGATGTCTTTGCTCGCTATGCCCAGGATTATCTCTTCAGCGAAATTGATGCAGTCACAATTTTAGATGGATCAAATCTGACGGTAGATGGATATGAATTTGCTCCATCATTTTCAATTTGGACAACAATTGAAGAGTGTCTTAATCCCCCATTAATTTGGGAGAACGGAAGCTTTCACACAGCTAAGCCATTTACAGGTGGAGTTACTTTTGATTTTCCTGAAGGCATCGGACCTGTTGAATGTGTAGATGTCGAGCACGAAGAAGTCGTATTGATTCCGCATAAGGTCAATGCAAAGAAAGTTACCTTTAAATATGGATTAGGAAATGACTTCATTGAGAAGCTGAAGACAATCCATGCTCTCGGCCTCTCAAATAAAGAGAAGGTTACGTACCGAGGTATGGAGATTGCTCCGCGCGATTTCCTTGCATCTCTGCTTCCTGATCCAGCCACGATTGGTCCGATGATGCACGGTAAAACATGTGCAGGCGCTCATATTCAAGGGCTTAATAAAGAAGGTAAGCCTTATGCGTGCTACATCTATAACGTTGTAGATAACGAATGGTCGATGAAAAATTATGGCGACCAGGCAGTTGTTTGGCAGACGGCAATCAACCCAGTCATAGCAATGGAACTAATTGCGAATGGGACATGGAAGCCTCAAGGAGTTGTTGGCCCGGAATGGCTAGAACCAAAGCCATTTTTGGATTTAATCGAGCATTACGGCAGCAGTTGGCATATCCGTGATGAAGATCCAGCAGGTTTGGCTTTCTAAATGAAACATCAATTCGATGTCGTCGTAATCGGATCAGGATTTGGTGGTTCGGTTGCGGCACTTCGATTGCGAGAAAAAGGATATTCGGTAGCAGTACTTGAAGCTGGAAAACGTTTTGAAGAGAAAGATTTTCCGAAGACTTCTTGGCGGTTACGTAAGTTTCTCTTCATGCCAGCGCTCGGTTTTTATGGCATACAAAGAATTCACGCCTTACCTGATGTGATGATTCTCTGCGGTGCTGGCGTTGGCGGTGGATCTCTGGTCTATGCAAATACTTTGTATCAACCTGGAGATGAATACTTCAGCGATAAGCAATGGGATTCGATTACAAATTGGAAGGCGGAACTACTTCCTTGGTATGACCAAGCTTCGAGGATGTTAGGTGTAGTGACCAATCCTTATTTCTCACCTAGCGATAGAGTGATGAAGGAAGTTGCCGAAGAGATGGGTGTTGGTGAGACATTTAAATTAGCTCCGCTCGGAATTTACTTTGGCAAGGGTGAAGGCGTCGAAAGTGCTGATCCTTACTTTGGCGGCGTAGGCCCAGCACGAAAAGGGTGTACAAATTGCGGTGAATGTATGACTGGCTGCCGACATAATGCAAAGAACACTTTGCCGAAGAATTACCTTGGACTAGCAGAATCAGCGGGTGCAGAGGTTTTCCCACTCACAACTGCAACAGCAGTTGAGCAAGTTGCTGATGGAAGCTGGGTTGTCACAACAGAAAAGACCGGCGATTACGGAGTCTTTTACGGAAGAAAGAAGTTTTACGCAAAGGATGTAGTTGTTGCAGCTGGAGCTTTTAATACACAGAAGTTACTTCACCGAATGAAGTCAAAAGGTAAATTGCCTCTTATCTCAGATATGTTGGGCAAACTTTCACGAACTAATAGTGAGGCACTTACTGGTGCGCTACTGAAAGATCCATCGTTAGATTTCACCCGCGGTGCTGCAATTACATCTTCATTCTTCCCTAATCCCCATACCCATGTAGAACCAGTTCGATATGGCAAAGGCAGCAACTCGATGGGATTGCTTCAAACATTTGCAACTGACGGAGTAACTCCAAAACTAAGACGTAAGCATTGGGTAAAGCAGTTTGTAAGCAATCCGGGACTTGTATTCCAGATTCTAAATGTAAGACGTTGGAGTGAGCGCACAGTTATTGCTCTTGTAATGCAAAATATTGATTCATCTATAACTGTCTCATCAAAACGAAAGTTCTTTGGATGGGGCCTCACCTCCAACAATGATCTTGAGAAACCAAATATCACTTATATTCCAGAAGCCAATGACGTTGTTCGTCGCATCTCAGAGAAGTACAACGGTATCGCTGGAGGAAATGTGGGAGAACCAATAGGTGCGCCATTTACAGCGCATTTTCTCGGAGGTTGTGTAATTGGAAAAGACTCTCATTCTGGAGTTATTGATCCCTATCATCGCGTCTGGAACTATCCATCACTTCATATCGTCGATGGCTCCACTATCACTGCAAACCTTGGAGTAAATCCATCACTGACTATTACCGCACAAGCCGAGCGCGCATTCTCATTGTGGCCCAATAAAAATGGCGCAGATCTTCGACCACAGCAAGGCAGTGCGTACATACAAATGACACCGATTAAACCTAACGCTCCATTTGTTCCAGTTGGCGCACACGGGGAGTTAAAGTAACTGCATGAATAAATGGGCACTTGTAACAGGAGCAACTGTTGGTATCGGCGAGAGTTTTACTCGCTTACTTGCATCTGAGGGATACAACCTCATCATTAATGCCCGCACTCTAGATAAACTCGAAGAACGTGCTCAGTTTTTGCGAACTACTTATGGAATTGAAGTAGTTGTCTTGCAAGCTGACCTTGCAACTGATTGTGAAAGTGTTGAGCAATATATTGAGAGCCATCAGATAGATGTGTTGATTAACAATGCTGGCTTCGGACTCAACCAATCATTTCTCTCTAGCTCGATTGAAGATGAAGAAAGAGTTTTGAACGTCCTAGTTCGTGCGCCAATGCGTTTGATGCATGCCGTGTTGCCTCAAATGCGAAAGAGGAACTCAGGTGTTGTTCTCAATGTTTCCTCCACCGCAGCTTTTATTGCCGGCGGACATTACAGCGCCGCTAAGTCCTACCTCACTGTCATGTCAGAATCACTTCATACCCAAATGCTGCCGACTAATGTAAGGATCTGCTCACTTAACCCAGGTTTTGTTCGCACCGAATTCCATCAACGAGCTGGCATGAAGATGGGCGCAATTCCTGCCTTTATGTGGCTCAATGGAGATTTCTTAGTGAAGCAAGGCTGGGCAGATGCACAACGAGGCAAGGCGATAAGTATTCCAGGATGGCAGTACAAGGTTCTTCGATTGATCATCGAAATCGCGCCTCGGAGAACAGTTCGCAAAATGGGGATGTCCCTGCGAACTAAACAGCGCTAAATTCACACGCTTTTCACTGTTTGTGGGCGCTCTATTTCACCCCTGCCTAGATATCATTACCCCATATCAATGGAGGTTTTTCATGTTTCGTAAGGTCACGCTCTCTCTTCTTGCTGCAGTACTTGTAGCAGGCACAGTGACTGCAGCACCAGCAAGTGCAGCAACAAAAATTAGTAATGGTGTCGCTTGCTCAAAGGTCAATGCAACAACCAAAGTTTCTGGATACTCATATAAGTGTGCCAAGAACACAATGGTGAAGAACTCAAAGCTCACATGGCTCTCAGTTGAATGTCTAACTGCAATCAAGGGTTATGACGCTGCTGTTAAAGCGAAGAAGGATCTCGCAGATGTTTCAGTTCAACTTGCCGAACTTGATGTCCAACTCACAGCTGCAACTACCGCTCTTACGAGCACCACGGTCGCACTTGATAACGCCAAACTGCAGATTAATAAGTCGCGAACAACCATGAATCTCACGACCATTCCTGCTGAAAAGCAGAAACTATCTGAGGCAGTCACAAAGCTTGCAAATGCAATTTTGGTGTTGACCACAAGTCGCGCAAAGTTGGATTCACAGGTTAAGGACTTGATTCAGAAGAAGGCGCTTCTTGCAAGCGCTCCAGCGCAACTTACTTCAAACGTAACTGACACAAAGGCATCTGCCAACCTTCTCTGCGCTAAGGGTTTCTAAGAAAACCTTCTCTACGCAAAAGGTCGTTTTTTGATCAAGTAAGGCTCTCCCTATTGTTCCGGGAGAGCCTTACTTGTGTAATCATGCAATGTCACCACTAGTGCGAGTCCTACTGCCCACGTTAATAGCCCTAGACATTGCTTGGCAAAGTTTCTCACCAGAGGAAATTTTCGCTAGAGAAGTGCTTCTCTACAACCTGATCTGGGTGATTGCTCTTGTAATGGTTCTCAACTCATCTCTTGAAATCGATCGGCTCGCGATCAGTGCCATTGCGCTAGCGATAACGTTCTGGGGGCTTGGTTCGCTCACTTCTAGCCTT
>WLNN01000101.1 GCA_009699765.1 Actinomycetota bacterium | reverse complement strand
TTCAATCCCTCTTAAATTTTTCGTACCGGGCATTCTATTTTTTATTGCCTTCGTAATTGCACCAATTCTTTTCACGGTTTTAATGTCTACCTATAATTATCAAACCGGAAACTATATTTCTAAAGATGCAGCGATCGAACAGGTACTGATTCGCGGTGTTGAACCCGATGCCAACCAAACAACCTTTGATCTCGTTTCTGGAAAAGCTGCAAATGGAAAAGATGCAGTACTGGTCTCAGATATTGCGAATCAGAAATTCTATCTTTCAACTCAAGATGAACTAACAGTCCTAGATGCAGGGCAGCTCAGCATTAATGAATACGGAGTTGCCACAACAGCCCCAGGCTTTACCGAACTTTCCGCCGATCAACTTGCTACAAGTGATGCATACTCGAAAATTAGGTACAAGTATTTAGACGGCTATTACATAATCATTGAAGGTCAAGGAGTGGGTGCGGTCTTTAGGCAATCTCTGGCCTACGATGCCAAATCTGACACAATGAAGAATCTTCAAACCGGAGAAATCTATGTTGACAACAACAGAGGTAACTTCGTCCTTAAAGATTCACCAGAAGAAATGTTGACGCCAGGATGGCGCGCCCCTGTGTGGTTTGAAAACTATGCGAAATTAGTAACCGATTCGCGAGTCCGAACCCCTCTCATCAAAGTCTTTATCTGGACAGTTGTATTCGCTTCATTAACGGTTTTAAGCACCTTCTCCTTTGGACTCTTGCTGGCTCTAGCGCTTAATCGAAAGATTCGTGGGCGACGCATTTACCGCTCAATCTTGATCTTGCCATATGCAATGCCAAGCATCATGAGCGTGTTGATTTGGGCAGGAATGTTCAACACTGAATTCGGCGCGATCAATAATATTTTGCATACAGATATTGCATGGTTTTCTAGTGCTAACTTCGCGCGCGCCGCAGTACTGCTAGTAAATCTCTGGTTAGGTTTCCCATACTTCTATTTGATCTGCTCTGGTTCGTTGCAAGCAATTCCATCGGAGCTGCAAGAAGCTGCGGCAATTGATGGAGCAAATCCACGACAGATCTTTAGAAGCATTACCCTGCCATTGCTATTACAGATCTTGTCACCACTTCTTATTGCCTCTTTTGCCTACAACTTCAACAACTTTAACTTGATCTATCTATTAACTGGTGGTGGTCCAAGAAACACCTTAGATGGTGAAATTGCAGGTGCCACGGATATCTTGATCAGCTATACCTATCAAATTGCGTTTGGTCGAAATATCCTTGACTTCGGACTTGCTAGCGCAATTTCAGTCTTAATTTTCTTCCTTGTAGCATCAATATCTTTCTACGGCTTACGTAAGTCAAAAGTTATGGAGACCTTCGGATGACAAAATGGTTGAGAGAAAATCTGTGGCGTCATTCCTTCGCAATCATCATGTGTCTTTTTTCTTTGTTCCCACTGTACCTAGTTGTGCTCTCCTCCTTTAACCCAAGCGGAAGCCTTCAGCTAACTTCCTTTGTTCCAAACAACTTGTCCATGGAAAATTACAAGATGCTCTTTTCTTCACCTAAGATTCCATTCTTGTCATGGGTAAAGAACTCATTAGTAATCGCCTCAGTCGTTGCAATTAGCTCAGTAGTAATTGGCGCTGCTTCAGCTTTCGCATTTAGCCGTTTGAAGTTCAAGGGCAAGAAATTTGGAATCAAACTACTGCTACTAGTTCAGATGTTCCCATCTATCCTGGCGCTTTCAGCGGTATACGTAATCATGGAGCGGGTTTACTCATTTGCGCCAAGTATTGGTCTTGGTACCCAAGCAGGCTTGATTCTTGTGTATCTAGGCGGCTCGATGGGCGTCAATATCTGGCTGCTCAAAGGTTTTGTGGATTCAATTCCCGCCGAGCTTGATGAAGCAGCAAAGATTGATGGCGCAAGCCCGGTTCAGATCTATTGGTTGATCTTTATCCCACTTGCAACACCGGTTCTTGCCGTAGTGTGTTTGCTTAGTTTCATCGGAACCTTCAACGAGTTCATTGTTGCTCGATTGTTCTTGGTAGAAATGAGCGGCAGAACTGTTGCTGTAGGTCTGCAACAGTTCATCGGTGGGCAGTACGCAAGTAACTGGGGTGCTTTTGCAGCTGGTTCAATACTTGCCTCTATTCCTATCGTCATAATCTTCTTGTCATTGCAGAAATACATCGTGAACGGTCTTACCGCCGGATCTGTAAAGGGATAAAGGTGAAACGCAAGATCACACTTGCTGTATTTGTCACCGCATTTCTCTCACTTTCTACGATCTCGTTTGGTGCAAATTCTGTATCGCCAAAGGTAGGGCTGTCTCAAGATTTAATTTATTTTGTGATGCCTGACAGATACAAAGATGGAGATAAGAAAAATAATGACAACGGAGGATTCAATACCTCGCTCACCGCTTTTTATCATGGTGGAGATCTCAAAGGTTTAACAGGAACCTGTGAACCAGGCGATGATGGCTTGGCCAGAATTAAGTCCTTAGGTTTCACTGCTGTCTGGCTTACTCCAGTAGTAACACAGCAAGAAGCGATTGGTAGTGGCTCTGGCTACCACGGATACTGGGGAGTTGATTTTCTCAACGTAGATCCACACCTTGGAACAAACGCTGACATGCTCGAATTCTCTAAGTGCGCGAAAAAATTAGGATTAAAAATCATTCTTGATGTCGTCACTAATCACACCGGTGATGTCATCAAATACCTAGGAAACGCTGCATATATTCCGGCAGAATCTAAAACACTCAAGAACCCATCCTGGCTCAATAATTTAAGTAATTATCACAACGTGGGTGACACGGGTAGTTGCTGGGGTAACGGCAATTGCACAAAGCTCGGTGACTTCTATGGACTTGATGATCTAGCCACCGAAAAGCCAGTTGTTTATAAGGGCTGGGCTGATGTCTATGGAAAGTGGATTTCAAAGTATGGAATTTCTGGATTTAGAGTAGATACAGCACGCCACGTTGACGACAATTTCTTCAAGAATTGGTCACCTTTAATTAAATCAACTGCCAAGAAATCAGATATCAAGGACTTTACGATCTTTGGTGAGGTTTTCGATTACAGCACCTTTAACTTAATGACCTACGTAAGACAAAACAAGATTGAAACTGTTTTAGATTTCCCATTCCAGGCAAAGGCAACTGAGTACGCATCTGGATACTCAAATGCTGCAGCTTTGACCGCGCTCTTCGAAAATGATGATTACTACACCAGCGCTCAATCATCGGCCAGCAATCTTGTGACTTTCTTAGGTAATCACGATGTAGGTCGAGTCGGGTACACAATTGCTAGTAAACGGATACAACCTACTGCGCAGTTGTTGCCTAGAACTAATCTCGCAAACGCCTTGATGTATTTCTCACGGGGTATACCGGTTGTTTACTACGGTGATGAAGTTGGAATGACAGGTTCGAACTCCGGTAAAGATCAATTTGCTCGACAAGATATGTTTGCAACAGATATCGAATTATGGAAAAACGAAGTTCGAGTAGGCGGTTCACCTATTGGTAACGGTGATGCATTTTCCGTTACCAGCCAGAGTCCTGTTGCCAAGTACTTAATTAAGTTAGCTGAGATTCGAAAGAGCAATCCAGCTTTAGCAAATGGGCCAATGCTTGAGAGGTACTCAAAGTACGCCCTCTATGTGATTTCCAAGAAGGATGTTGCTGACAATAGAGAGTATCTAGTCGCCTTCAATAACTCGGATGAGGATGAGGTCGTGGAAGTCACGACTGCAACCTCAGGTGGAGAATGGACTCAAATTCTCGGAACTACTGAAGTAACAACCAATCACAATAAGGTCACGTTTAATGTTCCTGCCCTTTCAACCATTGTTTTAAAGGCGAATAACACCATTAATGAGTTCACAACTAAACAAACCAAGCTAACTACCTCAGTGGATGACTTAACTGGGTTTTACAAAGTCAAGGCTGGCCTGACTTCAAATGACTTTTTGAATGTTCAATTCTTTGTGAGAAATTCGGGAAGTACCAAGTGGTCATCACTTGGAGTCGATACCGGTGCTCCATATTCGGTCTACCTTGATCCACTAGATTATCCCAAGAAGAAGATAGAGGTTAGGGCGGTTGCTCAAAATTCGAAGGGGGAAAACTTTGTCTTACCAATCAGCAAAATCACTATCTCCGCACCATGATGGTAGCGGTCTATACGTAAGTAATTCTGCTCCAGAACTTGGCGATAAAGTAATCCTCAAGGTACGCGTACCCAACAGTTACCTTTTCGAAAAAGCTATGGTTCGCGTTTACCATGATGGTGAACCAAGAATCTTTGAAATGAAGCTGAATAAAAAAGGGAAGATTGAATCCTGGTATCAAGTAAGTCTTGAGATCCTAAATGTTCAAACACACTATAGATTTATTTTCATTGGTAAGGACAAGTACGACTCGCTTAATGCAAAAGGATTGTTTGACCACGATATTCACAGCAACAATGATTTTCAGATTGTTGCAATTCCTGAAAACCCTGAATGGATTAATCGTTCAGTTTTCTATCAGATTTTTCCAGATCGCTTTGCTCGCTCAGGTAAGGTTGATATCACCCCCGATTGGGCTTATCCACGTGATTGGAATGAACTTCCACGAGGTCGAAGCAAGTACACGGGACAAGAGTTATATGGCGGCGATCTTTACGGAGTACAGGATCACCTTGATCACGTAACCGAACTTGGAACTAATGGAATCTACTTCACCCCAATTTTCCCCTCTCGTTCAAATCATCGTTACGATGCTACGAGTTTCGACCACGTTGATCCCATCTTGGGCGGCGATAAAGCCTTTAAATCACTGATAAAAACAGCAAAGAAGCTCAATATCCGGATCTTGGGTGATTTAACCTCAAATCATTGCGG
>WLNN01000100.1 GCA_009699765.1 Actinomycetota bacterium | reverse complement strand
TATACACGCCTGCAGACTTTAAAACTACTTTCTAGTTCCGCCAGCTTCTTCGATTTCTTCGCGTGTAATTCCCAGAAGATAAAGCACGGAATCTAGGTATGGCGCAGTTAGGGAACTATCGGCTGCAGCTTTGACCGCAGGTTTGGCGTTAAATGCGATTCCAAGTCCAGCTGCAGCGATCATATCCAAATCGTTTGCACCGTCTCCGATAGCGATTGTCTGCTCAAGTGAAACTTCTTCGATGGCAGCAAAATCTCTTAACGCTGTTGCTTTTGCTGCTCGATCTATAACCTCACCAATTACAACACCCGTCAAATTTCCATTAACGATTTCCAATGTATTTGCCCGGTAATGAGTAACTCCCAAGTCCCTCAAAAGTGGCTCGATTACAGCAGTGAAACCTCCGGAGACTACGGCCACGCTATGTCCTAGTTTCTGCAAAGTCGAAATCAAGGTGCGAGCTCCCGGCGTTAAGACAATTTCAGAACGAACTTGATCAAGTACTGACTCTGGTAGGCCAGCCAATAATTGGACACGCGCACGTAAACTCGCCTCAAAATCTAACTCTCCGCGCATTGCACGTTCTGTAATATCTTTAATCTCGACTTCTTTTCCAGCTTTCGCACCGAGGAGTTCGATAACTTCTTGCTGTATTAAAGTGGAATCAACATCCATAACCACCAACTTTTTTGCCCACCGCATTAATCCGCCAGGCGAGACAGCAATGTCTACAGCGTGTGTATTCGCGACTGTCGCCATAGCTGGTCGGATGCAGTTTTTGTCGACATCTGAGACTACAAATTCAATTGCTGTAACTGGGTAACTTGCAGTTCTATGGATTCGTTCGATATTTCCGCCATGTTCTGCAATTTCGGCCGCGATTGCGCTAATTGCAGATGGGGCTAAAGGATTTCCTAGAGCAACGATATGCATTAATCCTGTTTTCGCGGCGATAGTAGATCCCTCTTGAACTTGAAAAGAGGTCGCAATATCTACGCCAAGCTTTTCAGCACAGAGATTGAGGTCTTCATCGATTGCCTCCATATGGTCGGGATTGAGAGCAATTAAGACGGTGAGAATTACTCGATCTCTAGCGACAACCTGCTCTATATCCAATACCGTGATTGCAAAGGGTGAGAGCGCTTCAAAAAGTGCTTGAGTGATGCCAGGGGTATCAACGCCCGAGAGGAGAATTAATCCTGTGAATTGGCTCTTGTCATCGCTCATGAAGGTAGATTAGTACGAATCACAAGGGGTTTAGCCCATTTTGTGCCGTTGATTCCACTATAGAAGATATATCTTGCTCCCTATGGCCGGTGAATATGTCTTGGAACTTCGCGACGTCTCTGTGCGTCGTGGAGACCGAAATATTCTCGGTCCAATAACTTTCGCAATTCGACCAAATGAACGTTGGGTCGTTCTCGGACCTAACGGTGCAGGAAAATCCACTTTGCTGCAAATACTCGCTACACGATTCTTTCCTTCACAAGGTTCTGTATTTGTATTAGATAAAGAGATGGGACGAGTTGATTTAGCGGAATTAAGAACTCGGATTGGAGTGTGCGGAGCTCTTATCTCCGAAGATATTCCACACGATGAGATAGTCCGTGACGTAGTACTTACTGCGGCCTATGCAGTCTTGGGGCGATGGAACGAGGCCTACGATCTTTGGGATGAATCAAGAGCGGTCGCACTTCTCACCACTTTCGGTGTTCGCGACTTAGCAGACCGCAAATATGGGACGCTCAGTGAAGGCGAAAAGAAGCGAGTACAAATATCTCGAGCCCTGATGGCAGACCCTGAACTTCTTCTTCTCGATGAACCAGCCGCTGGCCTAGATCTAGGCGGCCGCGAGGATTTGCTTCGTCGTTTCTCAATTTTTGCAAGTGACCCGCTGGCACCGGCCTCAATATTGGTCACCCACCATATCGAGGAGATTCCTACGGGAACGACCCACGCACTAATCTTAAAAAATGGTCTTGTTGCTGCTTCGGGTCCGATACGTGAAGTCATTACCTCCGAACATATTTCAGCGATTTTCGAAATCCCTATCAACGTAATTTCAGAGGGCGAAAGATTTTTCGCACGTTCATAGATAATGAACTTTTCGCTCTCGGAAATTGACTCATCTTGGCTTGAAGTCTTTGTTGAATATGAAACTCTAATCAATACAATCCTAGATGCGGTAAAAGATGAAGCTATTGCTCCGAATCGTCTTGAAATATTCCGTGCATTTCAGAGGCCGTTAAATGAGATCCGAGTTGTGATAATCGGACAGGATCCCTATCCGGGTGAAGGAGTTGCAGACGGACTTGCATTTTCAACTCCACCAGGGAATCCAGTTCCTGCGAGTTTGAGAAATATATATATTGAATATCAAGATGATTTGAAATTGCCGTTGCCCACAACAACTGAACTTTCGAATTGGGCAGAGGAAGGGGTTCTCTTGCTCAATCGGACTCTCACAACAACTATTGGAGAACGTAATGCGCATCTAGACCACGGTTGGATGGAGCTGACTTATTCGATTGCAAAACGTTTAGGAGAACTCGATGTAATTGCAATTCTTTGGGGCAAGCAGGCTCAACAACTGGCGCCACTTTTTCATGACGCAATCATCTCGCCTCATCCCAGTCCACTATCTGCATACCGAGGTTTTTTCGGTTCTAAACCGTTCTCAAAAGCAAATGCCATTCTTCTTAAAAATGGCAAGCAACCAATTAACTGGAAACTTCCCTAAATGAAGAAAGGCCCCGAGATTTCCTCGAGGCCTTTCTTCTTACTAATTCTTAGCTTATGAAACCCACATATTGATAGGTGACTGCAAGAAATAGATTATGAAGAGAGCAGAGACGATGTAAAGAAGGTAATGAATTTCCTTAGAGCGACCCTGAACTAGGCGAATTAGGACGTGTGAGATGATTCCGACGCCGATACCAACAGAAATGTTGTAGGTAAATGGCATCAAAATAATGCTTAGGAATGCTGGAATTCCGATTCCATAATCCGACCAATCAATATCTTTGATCTGGGACATCATCAAGAATCCAACGATAACTAGAGCTGGTGTAGCAGCCTCGTAAGGAATTACCTTCACTAGAGGTGCGAGGAATGTTGTCATAAGGAAGAGAATTCCTGTAACAATAGATGCAAGACCTGTTCGAGCACCCTCACCAACACCTGATGCTGATTCGATGTAGCTGGTGTTTGAAGAGATGCTTCCAGCGCCACCTGCGACAGCAGCTACGGAGTCAACAAAGAGGATCTTGTTGTTGTTCGGTACGTTGCCGTCCTTATCGATAAGTCCTGCTTCTGTGCCGATAGCTGTAATTGTTCCGACAGTATCAAAGAAGTCAGAGAGCAAAAGAGTGAAGACAAAAAGAACTGCAGCGATGATTGTTACACCTTCGAATTGGAATGCACCGAAAACGTCGAACTTTCCGAAGAGTGAAAAATCAGGTGTAGAAACAATGCTGTCCGGCACAGTTGGTACGTTTAGACCCCAACCCTTTGGATTGGTGTAAACAATTGCGTTGCCTGCGGCATCGCGAATCGTCTCGCCCTTATATGTGTCAGGCAACTTTCCACCGAAGACGTTATTTACAACGCCGCCTGGAAGATAGTTCTCGCCGATCTTAAATGCCTTTTCAATCACAATTGAAAGAAGTGTTGACGCGACAATTCCAATAAGAATTGCGCCCTTAACTTTGCGGACCATCAAGATGATCATCAATACAAGACCGAAACCAAATACAATGATTGGCCATCCGACTAGTGTTCCGTCAAAACCAAGTGTTACTGGAACTGGGCCTGTGCCAGGAGTCTTGCGTACAAAACCCGCATCAACAAGACCGATTAAGGTGATGAAGAGACCGATACCAACTGAGATAGCGATCTTTAATTGCTGTGGGACCGCCTTGAAGACAGCGGTACGAAAACCCGTGAGAACGAGGATCGTAATAATGATTCCCTCAACTACTACCAGACCCATTGCATCAGCCCATGTCATCTTCGATGCAATACCAACTGCAACGAATGTGTTGAGGCCAAGACCAGTTGCAAGAGCTAACGGAAAGTTTGCGACAGCGCCCATGAGAATTGTTAGCAAGCCCGCCATAAGAGCAGTCATTGCAGCGATTGCTGCGAAGTTTGCACCGTCTGTGCCACCACCAAGGTAGTGACCGGTCGAATCCTTGGCACCGCCGAGGATCAGTGGATTGAGGGCAACGATGTAAGCCATTGTGAAGAACGTGACGAAACCGCCTCGAATTTCACGACCTACAGTTGAGCCTCGTTCTGAGATTTTAAAGAACGAATCGAGCATTGTCTTACTCCTAATTTTGGTATCGGGGGTGGTTGCGACCCCGTGTGAAGTGACGGCTCACATACCGAGGGAATGGAGCGAGTTTAAAAGAGGGATCCGCTACCGAGCGGTCAGACGCGCCACAACACCGAGGGAAATTGCTATAGATTCACCGATTAGAAGAGCGAAGATCAGCGTTCCGAGCCCTACGGTTCCGCCCATGAGCCAGCCCACCGCCAAAACGGATAGTTCGATGCCTAATCTGACTCGACCAACTCTGATCCCAGTCGCCTTATGAATTCCTGTCATTGCCCCATCGCGAGGACCAGGGCCGAGCCCACAGGTGATGTAGAGGGAGGAGCCAATTCCTACCAATGCGACACCGCCTAGTGCGAAGAAAATTCCAGTTCCGTAGCTTTCTTGCAGAGGAAAAATTGAAATACCAATTTGGATAAAGGTAGCGATTAAAACGATATTTGAAATCGTTCCAAATACAGGTCTTTCCTTTAACGGAATCCATATAAGCAAGACGGCGACCGAGATGATGAAGGTAGCGAAACCAAGTGATAGATCGGTCTTTAGAGAAAGCCCTTGTGCGAAGACTGTCCATGGAGCATTTCCGATATTGCCTTGGACAATTAACGCATCACCTAATC
>WLNN01000010.1 GCA_009699765.1 Actinomycetota bacterium | reverse complement strand
TTATTGATATCCCAGATTCACACTTCGTTGTGCTGGCAACTTATGTAACTACCGAAGATGGAACTGGTTTAGTTCACCAATCTCCCGCCTTTGGTGCCGACGATTTGCAAGTCTGTCGTGCTTACGGATTGCCAGTTGTAAATCCTGTAGCTGCCGACGGACACTTCCTTCCTGATGTTCCGCTAATCGGCGGATTGTTCTTTAAAGATGCAGATAAGCCACTTGTAAAAG
The DNA here is from genome assembly GCA_009699765.1 of Actinomycetota bacterium. Lineage (GTDB taxonomy): Bacteria > Actinomycetota > Actinomycetes > Nanopelagicales > Nanopelagicaceae > Planktophila. The sequence goes on along the minus strand of WLNN01000010.1, from coordinate 18,772 downwards.
AGCTCAAGGCAAGCGGAGCGCTCTATAAACATCAGCCATATGAACACTCATATCCACATTGCTGGCGTTGTCACACAGCACTCATTTATTACGCACAACCATCGTGGTATATCCGCACTACTTCAATTAAAGATGCACTTTTGCGCGAAAACGAGAAGACCAATTGGTATCCAGAGACAATTAAGACTGGCCGCTATGGAGATTGGCTAACAAATAACATCGACTGGGCGCTTTCACGTAATCGTTTTTGGGGCACTCCCCTGCCGATTTGGCGATGTGAAAATAAGCATGAAATTTGTATTTCATCATTGAAGGAACTTGGAGAACTTGCAGGTCAAGAGCTCTCAAACCTCGATCCGCATCGTCCTTTCGTGGATGACATCTCATTTTCATGCGCAGATTGTTCAGCAATGATGTTTCGGGTTCCAGAGGTTATCGATTGCTGGTATGACTCTGGTTCAATGTCATTTGCTCAATGGGGCTATCCGCACAAAGAAGGATCGGTTGAGAAATTCAAGGCCGCATATCCTGCAGACTTTATCTGCGAAGCGATAGATCAAACTCGTGGCTGGTTCTACACATTGATGACGATTGGCACTTTAGTCTTTGACCAGAGTTCCTATGAAAATGTGCTCTGCCTAGGTCACATCCTTGATAAAGATGGCCGCAAAATGAGCAAGCATGTGGGAAATGTTCTAGAGCCAATGGCGCTGATGGATCAGCATGGCGCTGATGCCGTGCGTTGGTACATGCTAGCTGCGGGATCGCCATGGGCATCACGACGTGTTGGCCACGATGCAATCTCAGATGTAATTCGAAAAACGCTGCTTACATATTGGAACACGGTTTCATTCCATGCCCTCTACGCAAAAGCGTCTAACTTTACTCTCGACCAGAGCCCTGCAGTTTCTGATCGCTCAACAATGGACCAGTGGATTTTGAGCGAATTAAATTCGCTAATTGTCAATGTTGATAAGGCGTACAGCGAATTCGACTCACAGGCTGCTGGAAAAGCCCTCGCGACATTTATTGATGATCTCTCTAATTGGTATGTCCGCCGTTCTCGTCGTCGCTTTTGGGATGGCGATTTGGCAGCTCTTGCGACTTTGCACGAGTCTCTCGAAGTTCTAACGCAACTACTTGCCCCAATGATTCCCTTCATTGCTGAGCAAACTTGGCAAGAATTGATTCGTGTAGCAAATCCAGGTGCAGCGGTTTCCGTTCACCTCACAGATTTTCCGATTGCTAATGCAACGCTCATCAAACCTGAGCTCAATAAGCAAGTTGCTATGACTAGACGAGTTGTTGAACTCGGACGTGCAGCGCGCGCAGAATCAGGAGTCAAGATTCGCCAGCCTCTTCAACGAGCACTCATCTCCGCTACTGGATGGGCAACTTTGCCAACTGAAATGAAAGACCAAATCTCTGACGAACTCAATGTGATCGATTTAGCTGACATCGCAGATGCCGATGGAGATTTAGTAGATGTCTCAATTAAGGCCAACTTCAAATCACTTGGCGCCAAGTATGGAAAGTCAGTTCAGGATGTCGCTAAGTTGGTATCAAAGGCTGATGCAGTCTCTCTCGTAAAGACATTGCGCAGTCAAGCAACAACCACTATCGGAGAATATGAAATCACCCTTGAAGATCTAGTCGTTACTGAAGTTCCAAAGAGCGGATGGATGGTAGCAAGCCATGATGGCGAGAGCGTAGCTTTGGACCTTGAGCTCACTCCAGCCTTAGTAGCTTCAGGCAACATTCGTGAAGTAATACGTGCAATTCAAGAACGACGTAAGAGCGATGGCTTTGATATTTCAGATCGAATTACGATCAATTGGAACTGCGCTGACGAGCATGCAGCAACGATAGAAAGCGGTATTGCGCACATATCCGATGAGGTGCTGGCAACTTCGATGGTGCGCAATCAAAATCTAGCGATAAGTGATGTCGAACTGGGATTAAATTTCGAATTAACTAAAAATTGATTAATACTCGAACTAGACTCTGCAAGAAGCCGATTGCAATAAGCAGCACGATGAAGGATAAATCTAGAGCTACTCCACCGAGTCGCAAAGATGGAATAAATCGACGCACGAAAGCCATTGGCTTTTCGGTAATTGTGTAGATCAATTCGAAGAACCCAATTAGAACCACATTCGGATGCCAAGAGCGGGCAAACATTCGGATGTAATCAATAATGATTCGTGCAAAAAGTGCAAGCTTAAATAAAGATAAGAGTTGCAATAATGTATTGCGAATGAACATATGTGAAATCAGCTCTGGTTATAGAAAGCTGCTTGAGCAGCTGAACGATCTTCATTGCTCACATTTACATTCGCTGGAGAAAGTAAAAATACCTTCAAGCTGATGCGTTCGATGCGGCCATGAAGTCCGAAAACCAAACCTGAAGAGAAGTCCACAAGACGCTTGCGTTCGCTCTCTTCCATATCGTCGAGATTGATAATTACAGGATTACCCTGGCGATAGTATTCGCCAACTTTGCGCGCCTCCGAATAAGAACGAGGTTGTAAAGTGACGATATTGTATGAAGAACTCTCTTCGACAAATTCACTTTCAACAACATTTTCACTTCGACCAACAACTGTTACGCCGGCGCGATCGAGAGTGCGTGGAGTGACTGTACGTGGCTCAACCTTTTTACTTACGGGAGCCGCTATCGCTTGCTGGTCTTCATCGGTATCAACTAATCCGAGAAAACCCATCATCTTATTAAGTGCTGACATGGGTACAGGTTACTAGTCGTAGTCACGCTCTCCGAGGATTTTGCTGCCAACGCGAATATGTGTCGCACCATGGTCGAGGGCAATCATGTAATCCCCACTCATCCCCGCAGAAAGAGATTTGGAGTCAGGAAATTCAGCAGAAAATCTTTGATGCAGCGAAGCAATCTGCGCATATGCCAGAGCCGGCTCCATATCGACCGGAGGCACGCACATCAATCCCAGAAGATCGATGCTTCGGTATTTATTAAGTGCTTCGGCGGCCGGGAAGAGATCCGACTCAATTAGCCCTCCCCTGCTGGAATCGCCATCGAGTGAGAGTTGAAGGAATGCTTTGATACTCGAACTATTCTCTTGCAAAACCCGGTCGATCTTCTCTGCATGGCGCAAATCATCGAGTGAATGGATGCAATCTGCCCAAGAGAGAATCTCTTTAATTTTCTTACTCTGAATTTCTCCCTGATAGTGCCAATTCGAGCTTTTTGATTGAGCTTTTATTGCCTGCGATTTTGCAAAGCCTTCATCGCTTCGATTTTCGCCGAAGTTATTCGCCCCTAGCTGGTTGAGAATTTCTACATCAGATAGTGGGTAGGTCTTTGTTACGACTATCAAGGTAGGCGAATACGGATCAACTGCTTCCAGCACCTCAGCAAGGTTGGCCGCCAATTCTTCACGGCGAGAAGTCATAATGAAATCACCCCGACTTGCCGGCCGGTTACTCCATCACGCCGAAAGGAGAAGTAATCGTTATTTTCAACGGTGCAATCGAATTCATCAACTATCTCTATGCCTTCGTCACTCAAGACTGAGCGCAAAGCTGCCGGTAAATCCAGCGCGAATGAACCAGCTTTAGTCCTAGATGCTGCGCTCGGATGCAGCGAAACGACTTCGGAAAAAATCTCCTCCGAAACCTCATAACAAACTCCGCAAATTGCTGGTCCAATAATTGCAGTTATCTTCAAAGCACCCATATCGCGCATCAGCTCAAGGGTTTTTCGAGTTATATCATTTACTAATCCCCTGCGACCGACGTGCACCGCAGCTACTGATTCGGTAGATTTCAGAAGAAGTGGAATGCAATCCGCAACCATGACTGCTAACGAAATTCCAGGGATGCCAGTTACTAGTGCGTCGGCGGTCGGAACTTCTTCAGTCACCCGCTCAATGAGAGCGATTCGATTGCCGTGAACCTGATTCATATACTGAGTCGGGCCAACTTCAACAGTAAGAATTTCTCGATTTCGCTGAACATCCGAGAGGGCATCACCAACATGTGTTCCCAAGTTGAGAGATGCAAACGCACCGTGGCTTACGCCTCCGGTGCGTTTGGTAAAGCGCGTAGTCATGAAGACTAAGTGATTACTTCATGAAATCAGGTACATCGATCTCATCTTCAGAGACCAGCTCTTCAAATGTGATTCTCTTACGTGGGGCAGAGCCGTCGAGATCTAGAGCCACAGAAAGCGGGTCATTCGATGGAATTGGATCAGCATTTCCAGAGAGAGTCGCCGCGTTAATGCTCGGCATCTCTACCTTCTTAGGCTCTCCCCCAGCGAATCCTGCAGCAATGACAGTGATCCGAACTTCATCACCTAGCGCGTCATCGATGGTAGTTCCGAAGATAATGCGTGCGTCAGGATGGGCCGCTGCTTGTACTAATTCGCACGCTTCGTTGATTTCAAAGAGTCCTAAATCAGAACCACCAGCAACAGAGAGAAGAACACCCATAGCTCCATCGATGGATGCTTCAAGAAGTGGGCTTGAGATTGCAAGTTCGGCTGCGCGCGCTGCGCGATTTTCTCCACGTGCTGAACCAATTCCCATCAACGCAGAACCTGCATCAGTCATAACTGTCTTTACATCTGCGAAGTCGAGATTAATTAAACCTGGCTGCGTAATGATTTCCGTAATTCCTTGAACACCAGAGAGCAGAACTTGGTCGGCGCTCTTAAATGCATCCATCGCTGTGATGTTGCGATCAGATATCGCAAGGAGGCGATCATTAGGAATAACAATCAAAGTGTCGACATGTTCGCGCAGAGCATCGATACCTTCATCTGCCTGGCTTGAACGAATTTTTCCTTCGAAAGAGAATGGGCGGGTAACAACACCGATTGTAAGAGCCCCAAGATCGCGTGCAATTTTTGCGACTATTGGAGCGCCACCAGTTCCGGTTCCGCCACCTTCACCAGCAGTAACGAAAACCATGTCGGCACCACGAAGAATTTCTTCTATCTCTTCAATGTGATCAATAGCTGCTTGTCGGCCTTTCTCGGGTGCAGCACCTGCACCTAAGCCCTTTGTAGAAGCACGACCAATATCTAACTTCACATCGGCATCACTCATCAATAGGTGTTGTGCATCTGTATTGATTGCGATGAACTCAACTCCTTTGAGTCCTACTTCAATCATGCGATTAATCGCGTTAACTCCGCCACCGCCAATACCGACGACTTTAATTACGGCGAGATAATTCTGTGGTGCAGCCACGTGAAGCCTCCTTAAGAACTGTAAACCCTCTCTTGAGAGTTACATTTCTAATCACTTTGATGGTGGCAAGGTATGTCAATAAGCGATGCGAATCAAAAACGAACACGAAGAAATATCTATACCTTTTGTAGAGAGTTTCTATGAAGATATTTACTTAACAATAGGTGCATGTGGTGCCGATAGATCCACTCTCTTAACATTCTTGTTTTCTGGAAGTGCCATAAGTGCCCGATAAACGCTTACTTTAAGAGATATATCTTTTGCCGTTCCCCACTGAACCTTAATTTTTCTTCCATCAAAATTCTGCCATGACGAAATTGACGATGAATTCGATGCCGAGATTGAAAGCAGAGAATCTCGGAAATCTTGCGGCAGGGAGGTGAAGAGAGCTATCGCCTCCAAGCCGAGCTCGGTAGATGAGGCACTCACCAGTGGTAATCCCTTAGGTATTTGCCCTGGAAAATCAAAGAGGATTCCATCGGAGTCAAGGGCGCGCCCTTGAAAAATTCCTACGGGGACTCTCGGTGAAATTGAAATATCCACCGAACCGCTAATCCAATTGCGAGAAAGTGAGGCGCTTTCAATCCAAGAGATCTCTTCTAACTTTCTTTCAATTGAGCGAGGTTCTATTCTTGCTAATTGGTTGCCCTTAACAATCTGGCTTTTTGCGATCAAATACTGTTCTGAAATCGTAGCCGGCAAACCTACAACTGATATTTCTTTAACAGCGAATACGGGTGACCACGCCAGAAGGTAAGTGATACCGATAAATAGAGGAACGGCAATTGCGAGAACCTTGAAACGCTTGAGTTCCATCGATTAACCAAAACGTTTTGTAAGGCCGTCGGCAATAATCGGTGCGAGTGAGTTAACATCGCCAGCACCGAGAGTCAAAATTACATCTCCAGGTTTGGCGATCGCAATCATTCGTTCAGTCGCTTCGACAAAATTGGGAAGAAAATGTCCGTGTGACATTTTTTCGGCAATTAATTGTGCGCTAACTCCTGGGATAGGCTTTTCGCTAGCTGCGTAAATTTCAAGAAGTGTGACATCATCGGCTGAATCGAGCGAAGTTGCGAATTGATCAAGAAATGCTTGAGTTCTTGAATAACGATGGGGTTGAAAAATCACTAGTACGCGACCAGTATCTGCATATCGGCGAGCAGCTTCAAGAGTTACCGATATTTCGGTGGGGTGATGTCCGTAGTCATCAATAATTCGAATTCCATTAACAGTTGCTTTTAGTTCAAAACGGCGTCCAGCTCCTCTAAATGAATGCAAGCCACTGATAAGGGCTTCGGCCTTTAAATTAAAAGCAAGTCCCAGAGCAAGAGTTCCGGCGGCGTTGAGAAGATTATGGTGGCCAGGGACTTGCAGCTCTAGTTGGCCCACGACAGTGCCTTTCCAGATTGCTCGCGCGCTTGAACCCTGCGCAGTCAGTGTTATCTGATCGATCTTAAGGTCCGAATCCTGAGCCACGCCGTATGAGTACGAGGTGCAATGAGTGACTGATTCGCCAAGTGCGCGCGAGCCGAAATCGTCAGCACAATAAATAAGAAATCCATCTCGAGAAATAGTTAAGGCAAAATCATTAAAGACGTTAACAACTTCTTCGAGTGTGCTAAAAAAATCTACATGATCATGTTCGATATTCGTGACTACAGCAGCATGTGGATGATAGGCAACAAATGAGCCGTCTGACTCATCTGCCTCTGCAATAAAAAACTTACCTGACCCTCGATGTGCATTAGAACCTGATGCAGAGAGCGTTCCACCGATTGCGAATGAAGGATCCATTCCGCAAGATTGAAACGCCACAGTTGCCATTGACGATGATGTTGTTTTTCCATGAGTGCCAGCGATGGCAATGCTCGTAAAACCGTTCATAAGCAGAGCCAGCGCATTAGCCCTGGTAATAATCGGAATTGAGCGTTCTATTGCTCTAGCAATCTCAGGATTATTAGGAGAGATGGCGGTTGAATAAATCACCACATCTACCCCATCAATATTTGCAGCATCGTGACTTCTGTAAATTTTTGCACCAAGCGCTTCGAGTGCGGCTAGGACTGTGGAATCTTTCGCATCAGAACCAGAGACTGCAATGCCATCTGCCAAGGCGATACGGGCTAAGCCGCTCATACCCGATCCACCGATGCCGATAAAGTGAACTCTCTTGCCTAAGAGAGACTCCCCTGCAATGGTGGCCGTGCTTGGGATTGTCATTGAACTCCGGATGCTCTCTCGATTAACTTCACAATCTTATCGACTGCATTTAATCCAGATGAGTCAGCCATGGCGGGACGATCGGAACTTTTCTTTAGTAAGCCTGCAATATTTGACTTCAACCATGCTGCATCAAAATCAGTCTGCGAAATCACCATTGCTCGATTTGCAGCAACGAGCGATTCGGCGTTGAGGGCTTGTTCGCCATTTCCAACCGGAAGCGGAATAAAGAGTGCGTACCGCCCAAGAGCAGCCACCTCTGCGCAAGTTACTGCGCCACTGCGGGCAATGATGAGATCCGCTGCTAAATAAAGTTCTGCCATATCTTCGATATATGGCAACGCCACATAGCTCTCCGATCTCATTGGAAGAGTGTTGTTCTTACCAACTCCATGAATTATAGACGTTCCGCTAAAGGTGCCTTCACTCTCTGCCTTTTCAATAACCGCATTTATTGCCTGCGAACCTTGAGATCCTCCAAAGATGAAAACAATTGGTTTTTCTACATTTAAATTAAAGTGTTTTGCAACTGCGTTCTTCGCCGAGCTCCGACTGTGCTCCCAATTTCCCTCAATAGAGATTAGTGCTTGCACTACATCGGCGCGCAGTGGCAATCCAGTGAGTTCTGCCTTAGATAACGCTCCCCTAGAAACTGGGTAGCTAATTGCCGAATATTGCGTAAACAATGCACCGAGACGATTTGCCCAACCAGGACGTGCGTTCTGTTCGTGGATTACAAAGGGAGTTCGAGAAATTGCTGCTGCCAGATAAATTGGGCCTGAAACATAGCCACCAAATCCAATTACGCAATCAACATCACGTAGCACTTTAATCGAGATTGCGGTTGCACGAATTAGTTGGAAAGGTGCAAGCAGTAAAGACGGAGACACTTTTCGTGAGATTGCAACTTTTGGAATGTGGCGAAGTTTAAAACCGGAAGCTGGTACGAGAATATTTTCAAGACCTTTAGGCGTACCTACAAATTCGATTTCAGCATCGGGATATTTCTGCCTAAATGCTCTCGCTACCGCAATAGCCGGCTCGACATGGCCCGCAGTACCTCCGCCAGCAAGGAGAAGCTTCAATTTGTTCTCCTCCTTATTTCTTCGCAAAACGTCGTATGAGCTCCTTTGAGACTTCATTATCGCGAAGAGCCACACCAGAGACAAAGCCTAAGGCGCAAATAGTTGTAAGGAGGGCAGAACCACCATAAGAAACTAAAGGAAGGGTCACACCAACGACCGGAAGTACGCTTATAGCTGTTCCGATATTAAGAATTGCTTGGATCCCAATCCAACATCCGATTCCTGCCGTGACATATCGCGAGAAAGGATCTTGCGCTCTTAGTGCAATACGAAAAATCGAATACACAAGAATGCCAATCAGCACTAGAACTCCGAGAGTTCCGAAAAGTCCAAGTTCTTCTCCGATTACCGAATAGATAAAGTCGGTATGTGCCTCAGCTAGATTTCCCCACTTTTGGCGGCTTCCACCTAATCCCACTCCGAAGAGACCTCCGCTTGCTAGGCCAAGAAGACTATGTGCAGGCTGCCAGCCAAAAGTTTTGTATTCATCAGGTGCAAAGGGATTTAAGAAAACAAGAAAGCGAGCACGTCGATAATCAGAGGTTGCAATGGCGATTGCAAGTACAGCAAAACCAATTGCAGTAACAATTCCCATGCGCCGAAGTTCAAGTCCGGAGATGAAGAGTAGTCCAGCGAGAATTGCTGCGATAACTGAGGTTGTTCCCAAATCTCCACCTCGCATGATGCACAACATGACGATTAGAAATCCTGGCGCTAACAACGCAATAACGCTAAACCGAGTTCGTTCATTATTCTCTTTACGGGCGAGGAGATAACCAGCCCAAAGAATAAGGAGAAATTTTGTAAATTCTCCCGGCTGAATATCAATAACTTTAAGATCAATCCAGTTCCGATTTCCTTTAACTTCCTTACCAATGCCTGGAATCATGACGAGCACGACAAAGATGATTGAGAGAACAAGGCCTGACTTTGCAATCACATTCCAAGTTTTAAGAGGTAATCTTGCAAGAAAAATCGCTAGCGGTACTCCTACCAATAAGAAGACGAACTGACGCAGTGCAACAGCAAGGGCATAACCCTTTGTATCAATTGCATGAATAGATGAGGCGGAGAAGACCATCACTAGCCCAAGCACGACTAATACAGAGGTACTGATTAAAAGCATGTAGAAAGCATTAGCTGGATTGCTTAAGAATCCGGTACGTGCTGCACTTTTCGTTGTCATTTACTATTTGCTCCCTTTACCGCCGCGGCAAAGCGGTCGCCTCTATCTGTATAAGAGTTGAATTGATCCATTGATGCACAAGCAGGAGCAAGCAAAACAGTGTCGCCAGCATTTGCGACTTCTGAGGCCTTAGCAACGATAGATTCCATAAATTCATTACTTGTTCCGCCCTTTGAATATCCCGCAGGAGTGTCTATGAGATAAACCGGAAGCTCTGGAGCCACCCGAGCAAGTGCATTTGCAATAAGTGCGCGATCTTCACCAATTAGGATTGCCGCTTTTAAGCGATTCCAAACTCTGTCGACTAAAGGATCCATGGCGGCACCCTTGGCGATTCCGCCTGCAATCCAAACTACAGAAAAGTTGGAGAGTATCGAGGCCGTTGCAGCATGGGGATTAGTCGCCTTTGAATCATCAATCCATTTAATGCCGCCAAATTCACCTACGAGTTCTATTCGATGCCTACCGGGGCGAAAAGTTTTTAGCGCTTCTCGAATTGCCTCGCGCTTTACGCCCAACGTAGAGGCAAGTCCTGCTGCAGCTAGAGCATTTGAAACTTGATGAGGAACGGTTGGAGTAATTTCATGAATCTCGGCAAAAAGTGCTGCTTCCTGAGCATCTGCAACAAATGCGCGATCTACCAACAGTTCTTCTACAACTCCCAATTCCCCTGGACCCGGTGTATCAAGTGAGTAGAAAATTTTGCGACCAAGCCAATGAGAAGTCCGGCTAACTACTTCCCCATCATCCCCATTGAGAATTGCAGTCGTGGATTTATCTAGAATTGATAATTTGTCATTTGCGTAGTTATCGAATGATCCATGCCAATCAACATGATCGTCTGCGATATTTAAAATCGCCGATGAAATGAATTGGGCTTCTTGGAGCCAATGTAATTGAAAAGAAGAAAGTTCTAATACTAGGAAATCGTATTTCGCCTTGCTCAGAACTGAATCTATGACAGTGGTTCCGACATTTCCGCATGCTCTCGCATTAAGTCCAGCGGTGGTGAGGATATGTGCCAGCATCTCAACTGTGGTTGTCTTGCCATTTGTGCCAGTCAGACCCAACCACTTCTGGTCTGGATTAATCTCTGTCTTTAATGTCCAAGCAAAGTCGACTTCATTTAATATGGGCTTACTGGCACTTCGCGCCAAAGTTACAAGTGGGTGATCTTCGCGCCAACCCGGGGAAATCATTAGCAAGTCAAAATCATCTTCCGTGATTTCTGAAGGTAATTTAACTTCAAAGCCTTCGACTGCCCCTACTTTCTCGTCTGCAAAAGTTACCAACGCCCCTCGCCCGACCAAAGCAGCTGCTACCGAGAGCCCAGTAATGCCAGCGCCAGCAACGATGATTCGTTTTTCGCTAAGGGATAGATATGGATTCTCGGCAGTCATCACATAACCCAAATTAACTTGCAACCCATTGAGTATAGAAAAGCGCGAGACCGACAGCGACAGATAAGCCGGCAATAATCCAGAATCGAAGGACGATAGTCACTTCGCCCCAACCCATTAGTTCAAAGTGATGTTGCAATGGAGCCATTTTAAAAAGTCGCTTCCCGCCAGTCATTTTGAAGTAAATAACTTGGAGCGCAACCGAGAGTGTGATTATTACAAAGAGTCCGCCAAGTGGAATCAAGAGCAACTGAACACGCAATGAAGTTGCGATTCCTGCTAGTGCTCCACCAAGTGCAAGAGAGCCAGCATCTCCCATAAATATTTTCGCTGGAGATGCATTCCACCACAAGAACCCAGTACACGATCCGGCAAAAGCTGCCGCTAGAACAGCTAGGTCAAGCGGGTCTCTGACTTGATAACAATTTGGATTCGAGATTGCAACCGCACAGCTCTGCCCGAACTCCCAAACTCCAATTAAAACAAAAGCAATAAAGGTCATAACCGATGCGCCGGTAGCCAATCCATCTAGGCCATCTGCAAGATTTACACCATTACTTGTAGCCGTCACCATAAATGCGACCCAAATAACGACTGCTACAACTCCAAGCGTGATTGAAGTGTCACGGACTGTTGAGAGCTGGAGGCTGATTGGAGTCAATGAATCTTTATCTGGATATTTCAAACCTAGGTAACCAAAAGTTGAGGCGGCAACCACTTGACCAAATATTTTTTGTTTAGCACTAATTCCACGAGAATTCTGTCGCGTGATTTTCATATAGTCGTCTAGGAAGCCGACAAATCCTAATGCCACTACTAAACTTAAAACCAATATAGCTGAAACGCTAATAGTGTTGCCAGAAATTAAGTGAGCAATCAAATAGGCAAGGATCACAGAGAAAATAATCATGATCCCACCCATAGTTGGGGTCCCGCGTTTTGTATGGTGCGAGGACGGTCCATCATCACGAATGAACTGGCCATAACCTCGTCGAGCTAAGAATTTAATAAATATAGGAGTTCCAAAAAGTGAGAAAAATAGCGCTAGCGCTCCAGCTATCAAGATCTCTTTCATCGAGACGATTCCTCTTCTGCTTTGATTTTTATTTCCCACATTTTTTCAATATCAGCTGCCAAGACTTCTAGTCTCTCCGAACGCGAAGCCTTGCAGAGAACAACATCTCCCCTACTTATGAAGCGAGCAATCTCAAGAGCTTCTTCCTTGCTGGAACTAGAATGCACCGCCATCAAGGAATCCGGTACTAGCGCCTCACCGTATTCTGGAGAATCAATTGCAACGAGATGGTCGATTCCAAGTTTTGAGGCAAGAGTGCCAATTTCCTGATGCTCCCTCTCTGATGACTCGCCGAGTTCGCGCATCTTTCCTAAGAATGCCCACGACTCACCACCCCGTTCCTGCGTAAGGTGGGCAAGAATTGTTAGCGCTGCCGCCATCGAATCTGGACTTGCGTTGTAAGCATCATTAATTAGAACTAAGTCATCGAGCTCATGGACCTCCATGCGCCATCTGGCGCTCACCTCTGAGGTTGAAAGCGCTCCGGCAATCTGATCAGCTGTAAATCCAAGCACGTGTGCCACTGAAGCTGCCGCTAAAGCATTTGCGATTTGATGAAGACCAAAAAGTCTTAGCGCTGCAGTGCTACGTCCTTCTGGTGTCACTAAATCGAAGTGAGCTTTGCCTTCACGAAGTTCAATATCAGTTGCACGAATATCAGATTTACTGTTTTCGCCAAAAGTGATGACTTTTCCGCTGTGTCGTGATGACATTGCAGGGGTAAAGGAATCGTATTGCCCCAAGATTGCTACCCCATCAGAACCAAGTGATTCGATTAATTCACCTTTTGCTTGGGCAATGTTTTCGATCGAACCAAATTCACCAATGTGCGCGGCAGCAACTCTAAGAACGACTCCAATATGAGGTTCTGCAATTGCCGCTAGCGCAGCTATATCGCCTTTATGACGCGCTCCCATTTCAATTACGCAGTATTGAGTGGTTGTGTCACATTGCAACAATGTAATCGGAACACCGAGCTCGTTATTGAGATTGCCTTGTGGGGAAATTGTTGCCCCACGAGTTGAAAGAATTGAAGCAAGTAGTTCCTTTGTCGTGGTCTTTCCTTGTGATCCAGTAATTCCGATCACATGCAATGACTTCAGAGATCTGCGTACATGATTAGCGAGCTTCCCGATTGCAACAGTAACGTCATCAACAATTACGCATCTCTGCACTGATGATGTGGTTACCAATGCTAGTACGGCTCCATTTTCAAATGCATCATCAATAAAATCATGTCCATCGACGTTCTCACCTTTAATTGCAAGAAATATCGAACCTGGCTCGCAGTTTTTTGAAGAAAGAAAGGCGGGCGCAGAAACTTCTATATCGCTACCAATAAGCGTTCCGCCAACTACCTCTGCGATTTCACTCGCTTTCATAGCAATCATTTTTTAGCCTCGATTGCTAATGCGAGCTCGATGCGGTCATCGAAAGGAGTCACAACCCCATTGACTTCCTGACCTAATTCATGGCCTTTTCCGAGAACGATTACTGTGTCTCCTGCAGTCGCGAGATTTACAGCGCGAAGAATTGCTTCTTTGCGGTCAATGCAAATTTCAGAAGGTGGGACGAGTTCTACATCTGCAGTCATTTGAGAAAGAATCGATTCTGGTGACTCACTTCGTGGATTATCGCTGGTAAAGATTGCAATATCTGATCCTTTGGCAAGTGCTATTCCCATAGGAGAGCGCTTTGTGGAATCGCGATCACCGCCACAACCTAAAACCGAAATTACTCGTCCTGTCGTAAATTCTCTAACGGCTTGAAGCACATTTATCACTGCATCCGGTGAATGCGCATAATCTACTAACGCCGAAAAATTCTGGCCTACATTTATGCTCTCTAAGCGACCAGGTGCCCCGAATAGAGAAGGAAGAATCGAGGCAAGTTCGAGTGGATCTACTCCGCACTCATATGCAATGGCGGTAGCAAGAAGTAGGTTATCAAGATTGAAAGAGCCTCGCATTGGAGTCTTGGATTCGATAAGAACACCGTCATTGCCTCGAATGACAAAATCTGCCCCGAACGATGTTGCAGTGATTTCAGTAAAATGCCACGTCGCTTCTTTATTAAAGCGTGAAATAGCGATTGTCGGGATAGCTGCTGATTTGAAGAGTCGATCCCCATAAATCGAATCAATATTTATAAATCCAAGTTCGGCGTATTCGTGCGTGAATAGCTTAGATTTTGCAGCAAAGTAGCTCTCCATGTCCTGATGGAAATCTAGGTGGTCTTGAGAAAGATTTGTAAATCCAACAATCGCAAAATGTGAGCCGATAAGACGTTTGAGTTCTATCGAGTGGCTTGAAACTTCCATCACTAAATGACGCATATGTCTTTCGCGCATCGTTGCTGCAAGTGCTTGAAGTTCAGCCGCCTCAGGTGTTGTTCGCTTGCTGCTTATTCGATCCACACCAATCCGGGATTCAACGGTGCCAATGAGACCGCTCTCCCGTCCAACTTGCATGAAGATTTGGTACAGCAACGTAGATACAGTGGTTTTACCATTTGTGCCGGTGATGCCAATGCTCTGCAAATCCCGGATGGGTGAATGATAAAAACTCGTTGCCAACATTGCGCCAGCTTCGCGAGCATTTTTGACTATAAGGGTCGGAAGGGATTTTGAAAATTCTGCTCCTGCGTTGTCAGTTAAAACCGCAATCGCTCCGTGCTCTTTGGCGCTCTCAATAAACTTTGCACCGTGAGTCTTTGCACCAGGAAAGGCAAGGAATAAGTCCCCAACTTCAACATCAGAATCAATGTGAGCAATGCCTGTGAAATCCATCTCTGAAAAGTTCTTCTTCTCCGCACTCAGTAATTCCGCCGCTTCGGTGAGCGAATACGTGAAGGGAGCAAACGGGCGGAGCATTAGTTAGTCACACTCGCTTGCGTCGCTTTCAAACTAACAAGTTGGGCCTGAGTCAAAGCTACTCGTTCTACCTTTGTGCCAGTTGGCGCTACATGCTCAGATTGAAGAACAAATGTCATAACTTTTTTGAAGACGGGACCGCAGAGAGATCCGCCATAGTGGCCATTTTGTGGTCGCTGCAAAGTCACACTAATTACATAACGAGGAGTGTCTGCAGGAGCAAAGCCAATAAAGGAAGCGGTATATCCGCTGTATTTACCAGTTATCGGATCTACGCGTTGGGCGGTACCTGTCTTGCCAGCTACACGGTAACCAGGAATTGCAGCACTTGGTGCAGTACCGCTTGCAGATACTACGCTTTCCATCATAATTCGAAGTTTTGCAGCGGTATCTTCACTGATAACTCGAACTGATTCGCGCTTATCCGCCGGAGTGAAATGGCCAGAAGAATCACTCGTTCCAGCGATGACTGTTGGTGAAACTCTTACGCCAGCATTTGCAATAGTTGCAAAGACGCTTGTTGCTTGCATTGCAGTTACAGAATAACCCTGACCAAAAGCAACTGTTGGAGCAGAAGTGCCAGACCAGTCTTTTACCGGGTGCAAAATTCCTGATGATTCACCAGGTAATCCAGAACCAGTCTTAGTTCCAATTCCAAATTTTGTGAGATATTCGTAGAGGCGTTCGCTACCTAAGGTCTCACCTACCTGTATCGAACCGGTGTTACTTGAGACTGCAAGAATTCCAGAAGTCGTAAGATGCTGTACCGGATGGCGTTCGTGATCATGAAAAGTTTTTCCTGCGCGATAAAGTCCATATGGCACGGAGAAGACCGTCGTTGGAGTAACAGTCTTTTCTTCTAACGCTGCCGCCATGGTCATAACTTTTCCGGTTGAGCCGGGTTCGTAAACATCCTGCACTGACGGATTTCGCATCAAATCTAAGCTGACACCTTTTGTATTGTTAGGGTCAAATGTTGGCGCAGTGGCGTGAGCGATAATTTCACCGGTCTTGGGATCCATGACAATCACTGTGCCATTTAACGCACCCGAACTTTTAACAGCTTCTGCAATAGCTTTAGCAGCCACCCACTGGACATCGCGATCAATCGTGAGGCGAACAGTCGTTCCAGATTTTGGTTCAATAATTTCACTTTGCGATCCTGGAATCTCAGCTCCACTTGCACGGGCATACGAATAACGTCCTGCAGTGCCAGTGATAATTGAATTCATGCTTGATTCGATTCCCGCCGCACCAACACCGTCTGCTCTAACAAAGCCGACGAGAGATGATATTAATCGGCCTGATGGGTATTCACGAATATAAGAACGTTCTGGGAAAAATCCAATAATTCGCTTATCTATTTCTTTGCTGCCCAGCGTTGCGTTATAACTCTGAATTGCGGCATAGAGTTTCTCCCAAAGTGCTGGCCGAGCATTTTTTAACACCATCGCATATTTGCGCTTACCTGTGAGGCTCCCCTGAATTTCTCCAGCGGTCACTCCCAATATCGGCGCAACAAAAGCTGCAGTTTTCGCTGGATCTGCAATCTGTGTTTGATCAACAACAATGCTAATCGCGGAAACACTTCGCGCGAATGAAACACCATTGATATCTGTAATATCTCCCCGAGGCGCTTGAACTGTTCTAGTTGTCTGCATCTCATCGATGGCACGAAGTTGATAGTTACCGGCTTCGAAAATCTGAACTCTGAAGAGCTGCAAACTCATCAAAAGCAGAACCACTAGGAATCCAAAAGCCAATATCTGAATACGAGACTTCGCGAGCAAGAGGTTACCCATGCGTTACCCCGCTCTCTGTTACTAAATTGAGAAATATCGGAGTCTCTGATGGCTTCATCCCAAGCTTCTCCGCAGAAAGTGCCAACGACTCTGGCGATGAGTTTGAATCTATAGATCGGTTTATTGCATCTCTTTGATCAGCAACAAGTTTGGCTTCGAGTTTGAGATTTGAAAGAGTGAAGGCATCTTGTGCTAGCAAAGTATTAACACCTAACAAGACCAGAAATCCAGCGATACTCACCACTGTCACAAAGGTGGCGAAATACTTGCGACTTGCTTGTTGTGCTACAGACGCTTGTGGGAAAGTTGCGTGAATTACCTTTGCTGTAGTTTCTACGACCTGACGTTTTAATTCTGATGTGAGGGTGGTAGATAACCCTTTTCGCGCTACAGCAGTTGTCATTAAGCGGCCACTCTTTCGATTGCACGCAAACGAACTGAAGCTGCACGAGAGTTTTCTGCAATCTCTTCCTCGCTTGGCTTTTCACTTGAGTTGAATACGAGTTTGAACTTTGCGGCATATTCAGGAAGCTCGATTGGAAGTTCGCGAGGACTCTTAGAAGTTGAGGCATCGGCAAACTTCTCTTTAATGATTCGATCTTCAAGCGACTGAAAGGACATAACAACTACACGGCCACCAATAACAATGTGATCCAGTGCCTGCGGTATAGCGCGTTCAATCGCACCGAGTTCATCGTTTACTGCAATTCGAAGGGCTTGGAAGGTGCGCTTTGCGGGATTGCCACCTGTGCGACGAGTTGCGGCTGGAATACTTTCCTTTACAAGGGCCGCAAGTTCAACTGTTGAATTAAGTGGAGCAATTGCCCGAGCTTTAATAATGTTTTCCACAATGCGGGTTGCAAACTTTTCTTCACCATAAACGCGAAGAATGCGGACCATCTCACCAGGCTCGTAGGTATTTACGATTTCGTAAGCTGTAGTGCCCCTTGTTTGATCCATGCGCATATCAAGCGGTGCGTCATGCGAATAAGAAAATCCGCGAGAACCTTCGTCAAGTTGCATGGAAGAAACGCCTAAATCAAAGAGCACGCCATTGATTTTTTCAATGCCAAAGCCTTGTAATACATGCGAAAATTCATCGAATATTGCGTGGGTCGATTTAAAACGCTCTCCGAATGCTGCAAGCCGAGTTCTAGCTTTTGCTAGCGCTTCGGTATCGCGATCAATACCTATAACGGTGAGATTACTAAATCGTTGCAACAGAGCTTCACTGTGTCCACCCAGGCCTAAAGTTGCATCTACAACGACTGGATTTTCAGTAGCGAGAATTGAAGGAGAAAGTAAATCAACGCATCGATCTCGCATTACAGATATATGTTGCATCGTCTCCCCCATTTCCTTCTTCTCTCTCGCTCGTAGTAACAGAATCCACACTCATCTCTGGTCACCGCCGGCCGACGGATTGATGTTTCGAAAGCGACGTCGGGGAAGTGACGTCGCTGTCGGCGCTAGCTACTCATTTTCAAATGGCAAACCCAATTGGCAAACCATTGAATGAGCTATGCAGGTCGGCGGTGGCCACAGATGAGTGAGGCCTATTAAATTTTTATTCAGTTTTTATTTAGTTTTAAATATTTTTTGCTGGCGCTCTAAAAAAGTCCCGGAAAAACTTCTTCAGAAACGTCAGCAAAAGTTGATTCGCGATCTTCGAGATATTTCGCCCATGCAGAGCTATCCCAGATTTCGACGCGAGTATTTGCGCCAATTACGACGCACTCTTTTTCAAGTCCTGCATATGTACGTAGTCCTTGTGGAATCGTGATGCGTCCTTGGCGATCAGGAATTTCATCGTGCGCGCCCGCAAACATCACGCGTTGGTAATCACGAGCAGCTTTAGCTGTCACCGGTGCTTGGCGCAAAGTTTCAGTGATGCGGGC
>WLNN01000001.1 GCA_009699765.1 Actinomycetota bacterium | reverse complement strand
TTGCGCTCTTTTACAGAGACACTTGCACCGAGTGTGATTCCAGCTTCACGGCCAACGCCCATCTTCATCGCTGACATCGCCTTTGTAAATTCTGCAATGAACTTATCTCCAACAGAACGTGCGACGTAGATACGGTTTGCAGCAGTACATGCAGCTCCACCATTGCGCATCTTTGCGAGCATTAAACCTTTTATTGCTTCTTCAATATTTGCATCATCTAACACAACGAAAGGTGCATTGCCACCGAGTTCCATTGAACAACGAATAACTTGATCTGCAGCCTCGCGAAGTAAAATCTTTCCGACAAATGTAGATCCGGTAAATGAAAGATTCTTAACGCGTGGATCATGAAGTAATTTTGAAATTGCGGGTCCACTTTGTGCAGGAAGAATTACATTAAGGACTCCCTTGGGAAGTCCAGCGCGTTCTAAAATATCTGCAATGGCGAGCGCAGTAAGTGGCGTCTCCCCTGCTGGCTTTAAAATCATTGTGCATCCAGCTGCAATTGCTGGACCAATCTTTCGAGTTGCCATTCCCGCTGGAAAATTCCACGGAGTGATAAGAAGTGAGACACCAATAGGTTGGTGTGTTACCAATATTCGCTTATCGCCAGATGGTGCCATTCGGAAATCACCTGATGTTCGGACAGCTTCTTCTGAAAACCAACGGAAGAATTCTGCGGCGTAGAGAACTTCGCCCTTTGCATCTGGAAGTGCCTTACCGTTTTCCCGCGAAATCAGTTCTGCCAATTGATCTGCTTCGGCAATCATGATCTCAAAAGCTTTACGCAAAATTTCACCTTTTACGCGGGGTGCAACCTTGGCCCAACTAGCTGATGCTGCATCGGCGGCGGCAAGTGCTGCCAGGTTCTGCTCATCGCTCGAGGTGGCAACTTCGGCTATAACTGAGCCATCGCTTGGGTCGATAATGGCTGATTTGCCGCTTCCATCTACCCATTGACCATCGATATATAACTGAGTGCGCATAAGATGAGCCTACTAAATAGTGCAATAAATCGGTACCGAGGTATCACTTAAGAAGGAGAACGTTGTGGCGAAGTCGTGGACAGATGGCGCACCGGCACCGGTTGCTCTCCAAGAACACGCACACCTGAAGGATCCGTTTCGCTACAAGATTAAGCGTCGCCTCTTGGGTGCGCCACATAACCGCCACTCTCTGGGACACCAGCGTTTGAGCAAGCGCTACGCCCTTGGAATTCTCTCCTCTGACTGCATTTCATCATCTGCTTACGGTTCAGAACAGATTTTGATTGCGCTTTTGCCTGCTTTTGGTTTAGCAGCATTTGGAATCATCATGCCGATGACAGCGATTGTCATTGGAATTCTTATTCTCATTACTCTCTCTTACCGAAATGTTATTGATGTCTATACCAAGACCGGTGGCGCCTACATCGTCGCACGAGATAATTTTGGTCCCGTTACTGCGCAAGTAGCTGCGGTAGCTCTAATGCTTGATTACCTGGTAACGGTTGCAATTCAATCCGCTGCTGGTGTTGCTGCAATTATTTCTACCTTCCCTGAAGTTGCACAATGGAAGATGCACATGATTGTCGCAGTCATTGTCATTCTTACCTACGGCAACCTTCGTGGAGTTAAAGAAGCTGGTAAAGCTTTTGCAATGCCAACATATTTCTTCGTTGGAACAATGTTTATCGTCTTCGTGATGGGAACTTGGCGCTTAATTAACGGCACACTTCCAATGCTTGATCCATACGCTCCTGGCGCTGTTGAAATTGGCCAAGCGCAAGGATTGCTGAGTGCGGCTTCAATTTTTATCTTGCTCCGTGCATTTGCAAACGGTGGTTCTTCACTTACCGGTCTCGAAGCAATTTCAGATGGCGTTGCGCTATTTAAAACCCCAGAGCACGTAAATGCGAAGCGCACTTTGGTTGTAATGAGTACTCTGCTTGCAACACTCGTATTGGGTGTTTCTTGGTTCTCTAGCCACATTCATGCCGTTCCATACGAGTCTGGTGCTCCAACTGTTATCTCTCAAGTAGCAAGAGCAGCGGTGGGTGACGGTACTTTTGGAACAGTAATGTTTATTTTGGTCCAGCTCGCAACCATGCTTATTCTCTTTGCTGGCGCTAACACCACATATAGCGCTTTCCCGCTGCTCTGTAACTTCGTTGCAAACGACGGATATCTTCCACGTCAGCTTACAAAGCGCGGCCACCGCCTTGCTTTCTCAAATGGAATTCTTTTGCTCTCAGGTGGCGGTCTCTTCTTAGTATTTATCACTGCCGGATCTGTTGAACACCTAGTTGCTTTTTATGCGCTCGGAGTTTTCACTGGCTTTACTTTGGCTGGCTTTGGAATGGCGAAGCACTCAATGCGAACTCATCCCAAAGGCTGGAAGATCAAAGTTGTTATTAATTCACTTGCGGGATCAATCTCTCTTCTTATCGTCATCATTTTCTCTGTTGTGAAATTTACCGAGGGTGCTTGGCTTGTCTTAGTTACTGCACCAATTTTGGTTGTTACTTTCCTTCGCTTCCGACGTCAGTATGTTCGCGAACAAGAAGCGCTCAAAGTAAAAGATGAGCAAGAAAGAGCTACAACAATCGCCCGTCACAATGTAACAATTTTGGTTGATAACGTTGATCTTGCGACAGTCGGCGCTGTGCGTTATGCACGTAGCCTTAAGCCTCACAAAATCAAGGCAGTCCACTTTGTAATCGATGATCGCCATGCTGAAGATATTCAAAATGCATGGGCTGAATCAGAGGCGCTAGAGGACATCCCGCTAGAACTCATTGACTGCCCAGATCGACGTATCGCTAATTCAGTAGTTGATTACGCTATTCGCAAGACTGAGAAGCCTGATGTAGAGCTAACGCTCTTGCTTCCGCGCCGCTCATATTCACGTTTTCTCGGCCGCTTACTTCATGATCAAACAGCGGAAGAAATTGCAGCGCCAATCTCTCAGCTCAAGCGAGTTGTTGCGACGATTATTCCTTTCGATCTCAGCAAGATTGTGGGCGACAAGTCAGTAGATTTAATCGCACCTGTGGCTCCAATTATTTCGAAGCAAACAACAGCGCCGGTTGCGCCACGTAGCGACCTTCCGGTTGCACCAATTAGCCACTATGCAGAGAACATCACTCCAATAGGCAATATCGAATGGCGTAAAAGAGCCCATGTACAGGGTCGAGTCACTTCACTTTCAACTGCTCCACGTGGAAGCGCCCCAACTCTTCAAGTTGAGGTGTGGGATGAATCCGGTGGAGTAACTCTGAACTTCTTGGGTCGCCGTGAAATTGCAGGACTTGAAGTCGGAATGGCAATTCGCGCTGAAGGTATGGTCGGTGAAGAAGAAGGTACCTTTGTGATTCTTAATCCGTCGTACGAATTATTGGTTGATTAATTACTTATCTTTAAAGAAATCAGTCAATAGTTCTGCGCACTCTTTTTCAAGCACACCTGAGATAACTTCAACTTTAAATATTGAACGTGGATCGCGCAGGACATCCCAAACCGAACCGACCGCACCGGCTTTTTCATCCCAAGCGCCAAAAATAACTTTTGAAATTCTTGATTGAGCAATCGCACCGGCACACATTGCGCATGGCTCAAGAGTGACAATTAATGTGCAGTCATCAAGTCTAGATTTTTGTAGACGTGCAGCAGCATTTCTTATTGCAACTATCTCGGCATGTGCAGTGGGATCGTTATTTGCCTCGCGCTCATTGAAGCCAGTTCCGATAACAACCCCGTCGCGATTTATGACGATGGCACCAACGGGCACATCCCCCGACTTAGTTGCGGTGTGAGCCACATCTAAGGCTAGGCGCATGAGCTCCTCGTTATTCTGCATAGCGCGACTTTATCGGTAAGGTTGGAGCCATGAAAGTACATGTCGCCAATCACCCACTTATCTCGCACAAGTTATCTGTTCTCCGCGACGAAAGAACAGATTCACCGACTTTCCGCCGACTTGTTGAAGAACTCGTCACACTTCTTGCTTACGAAGCAACTCGCGATGTAAAGACAACAACTGTAAAGATAAAGACACCTGTAACTGAAACCACTGGTCTTAAGATGGCAGAACCTCGTCCAGTTGTTGTTCCGATTCTGCGTGCAGGACTTGGAATGCTCGAAGGAATGACTAAATTACTTCCTACCGCCCAGGTTGGTTTTCTCGGTATGGTCCGCGATGAAAAAACTCTTAAGGCGAGCACCTACGCAAATCGTCTTCCCGAAGATCTTTCAGGTCGCCAATGTTTTGTTTTAGATCCGATGCTGGCAACCGGTGGAACACTAATCGCTGCCTTCAATTACTTGATCGAACGTGGAGCAACTGAGATCACTGCAATCTGTCTCTTGGCAGCGCCTGAGGGAATCAAACTTGTAGAAGATGCTTTTAAGGATTCAGGAGTCCCAATCACATTGGTAACCGGTTCGCTCGATGAGAAACTAAATGAGCGCGGCTATATTGTTCCTGGACTTGGCGATGCCGGAGATCGTCTCTACGGAGTCGTGTAATGGCATCAACTTCTCCTGGATATGGAATCACGATTCGCGTTGAAGGGGCCCCTGAGCTTCAACCCGTTGCTTTAGTGACAGCCACAGTTACAAATGCAGGCGCATCAATCACCGCACTCGATGTTGTTGAATCAAATCTCGAGCATGTAGTTGTAGATATAACTTGCGATACCGTTGATCAAGAGCATGCTCAAGAGATAAATGATGCGTTAAGTGCGCATGCAGGTCTGACTGTTCGCAAAGTGAGCGACCGAACTTTTCTTTTACACCTTGGTGGAAAAATTGAGATTAATTCCAAAGTTCCGCTTAAAACTCGCGATGACTTATCTCGCGCATACACACCTGGCGTTGCTCGTATCTGCCAAGCAATAGTTGATGATCCTTCCGACGTTCGCCGCCTAACTATGAAGCGCAATACCGTTGCCGTTGTAACTGATGGCTCTGCAGTTCTTGGGCTTGGAAATATCGGGCCTGAGGCAGCGCTTCCTGTCATGGAAGGCAAGGCTGCGCTCTTCAAGCGCTTTGCAGATATTGATGCTTGGCCAGTCTGTCTTGATACCCAAGATGTAGATGAGATTGTCCGTACCGTTCAATTGATTGCGCCTGTATATGGCGGAATAAATCTCGAGGATATCTCGGCGCCACGTTGTTTTGAAATTGAGTCACGTCTGCGCGAACTTTTGGATATTCCTGTTTTTCATGATGATCAACATGGAACAGCCATTGTTGTTCTCGCTGCCCTCCGTAATTCATTGAAGCTAGTTAATAAATCTCTCGGTGATGTAAAGATTGTGATGAGCGGTGCGGGGGCGGCAGGCACAGCAATCGCTCGCCTCTTGGTTCTTAGCGGAGCAACCAACATCATCGCTTTTGACTTAGATGGCGTTATATCTAAGGACTCTGCTGGTGAAGATCCGATGCGTCGTTGGTTTATTGATAATTCAAATCCTTCTAATTTCCAGGGTGATATTCATCAAGCGATGTCAGGTGCTGATGTCTTTATTGGTGTCAGTGCCCCTGATGTAATTAATGAGGCAGATGTTGCATCTATGGCTGCCGGAGCAATCGTTTTTGCACTCGCTAATCCAAATCCAGAGATTGATCCGGTAATAGCACGCAAGTATGCGACTGTTGTTGCAACTGGTCGTAGCGATCAACCAAACCAAATTAATAACGTGCTGGCATTTCCTGGAATTTTCCGTGGATTACTTGATGCAGGTGCGAAGAAAATTTCAGATGATTTGTTAGTTGCAGCAGCAGAGGCGATTGCCGACTGTGTTTCATCCTCACAACTCAACGCATCATTTATTGTCCCGAGCGTATTTGATGCTCAAGTTGTCACAAAGGTCGCCGCTGCAGTCAAGAAGATTTCACAGAGATAAGCCATGTCAGCTTTCGCTGCATCCTTTGATGCCCAGTTTTCAACACTTGCGCCTTTTGTTCTCTACATACTGATTGGGGCGATCGTTTTTGTCGAGACTGGGCTGCTTTTTGGCTTCTTTCTCCCCGGAGATTCAATCCTTTTTAGCGCAGGACTCGTTGCTGCCGCTCACGGTAATGTAAATATCGCCTTGTTGGTCACGGTAATTGTTGCTGCGGCATTTTTTGGAGATCAGGTCGGATTTGTAATCGGCCGAGTAGTTGGCCGTCCATATTTGGATAAGCGCGAATCTCTTCGTGTTCAAAAGATGATTCTTAATGCAGAGAGATTCTACGAACAGACTGGTTGGTGGGCAGTCATTGCAGCACGCTTCTTCCCTTGGATTCGTACCTTTGTTCCGCCAATTGCAGGAATATCAAAGATGAATTATTACAAATTTCTCTCAGCGAATTTGATTGGCGCAGTTCTCTGGGGTGCTGGAATAACCTTGGCTGGGTTTTATGCCGCCTCTTTGCCTTGGGTTAAAACCTCTTCTTACGCTATTGCGGCTTTCTTTATTACTGCTTCAGTAATTTCCGCGATTGTGAATTATTCACGCCGCCCACGATAACTCCTAAGTACGTCATCGCAATTCCGGTAACAAGATACCAACTAATTTGAACGCCCTCAGTTGGAGATACCAAATCAATAACTAGGGATCCCAATAAATTTCCACCAACACTAAAAAGTGTGAATGTAAGAACTCCAAGATGCTGCACAATTTTTGAGGTAAATGCAATATAGATAACTCCGATAACTCCTCCGGTATAAATCCACCAAGGACCAGCAGGAAGCGGAACTAATTCTGTATCACCAAAAATTACAAGCATCGAGAGCAAAATTAGAAGAAAACTTGTTCCCATAAAGAAATTCAAAAGTGATGTTGTATAGCTTTGATGTGAGTGTTCGTTAATTTGTCCATTGAGAGCTCTTTGAACTCCAACAACGGCTCCAGCTAGACCAGCTAAGAAAACAGCAAAGAGTGCGAGGTCGGCGCCTTCGATGCGATCAAAGACTGAGATAAATACTGCGAAGACGGTGAAGATTGCAGCGGCAGTACGCCTAAAGGTGATCTGCTTCTTTCCACCGCCAGTAATGCCAAGGCGATCTACCAATAATGAGGCTGCGGTTTGGCCGGCGATCGAGGCGACAGAGTAAATAGCCACGCCTATTACAGGGACTACATGGGTTTGAATTCCTACAAATGTGCCACCAAGGGCGCCAGCGAAGAGCGTCCACTTAGGTAACTCTTTGCGTGCAACTGAACCATACAAGTTGCGAGCTCCTTCTTTTATTGCAGGTGAGAAGAGAGTGACAATCGCAATGATAATTAATCCTGAGCCAAATGAGATGAGAGCTGCTTCAACTCCATTATCAAGACGATGCGATAGTTCGCCATTTGCACGCGCTTGAAGCGCAATCATGACGCCCGAAACAGTAGCCAGAATATCGAGACGTTGGTGTTCGCGTGAAGCCATAGTTAATCCTCGACTCTCATGCTTCCAGTGCCAGTGTGATAGATAACCATTCTTCCTCACGTACCGCTAGTTCTGCTACAACTTTTGAAAGTTGCTCCGAAATTTCTAATAACTTTCCAGAATCCATCGCTGAATCTTCTTGCTCAGCAGTAAGTCGTACAACCTCAGCTTTACCTTTTTCAATCTGACGCTCAACACGTGTGAGATCTTTCTTTAACTGACGTTGCTCTGCAGCTGATGAGGTCTTGCCTTTATTTCCTGATCCTTGGTTAGGCGCAGATTGTTGCTGGCGAAGTTCTAAATACTCATCTACTCCACGTGGTAAATCACGTAATTGTAAATCGCCAAGTAAGCCCACAAAGCGATCACACACACGTTCAAGAAAGTATCGATCGTGAGAAACAACTAGAAGTGTTCCACCATAGCTATCGAGCAAATCTTCAAGCTCAGTGAGTGTTTCAATATCAAAATCGTTTGTCGGTTCATCGAGCATCAATACATTTGGCGCATCCATAAGCAGACGTGTCAGCTGTAGGCGTCGACGTTCACCACCAGATAAGTCACCAACCGGAGTCCATTGGCCATCACGATCAAAACCTAAACGCTCACATAGTTGTGATGCAGAGAGAGTCTTCCCTTTACCGAGTTCTACATACTGGGCAACCTTTTCAACGGCTTCAAGTACGCGCCATGTTGGGTCTAGCTCGTCTAAATGCTGAGTAAGAAAGGCTATTTTCACTGTAATTCCGGTAGTTAGCTTTCCTGCTGCGGGAGCTAGCTCACTGGCTAGGACGCGCATCAAAGTGCTCTTACCGGCTCCATTAATTCCAACAATTCCTATGCGATCACCGGGGCCGATATTCCATGTTAGGTGCGAGAGAAGTTCTTTATCTCCTGCCTTAACTTGCATATCTTTTGTCTCTAAAACTGTTTTGCCTAATCGATTAAGTGCAAATTTTAATAGCTCACTGCCATCTCTTGGTGCCGGCTCTGCTGAAATCAATTCATTTGCAGCATCGACTCGAAATTTTGGTTTCGTTGTTCGCGCCGGTGCTCCTCTACGAAGCCAAGCAAGTTCTTTTCGAATCAAATTATTACGTCGAGCCTCTGTTGCGGCAGATTGGCGTGAGCGCTCTGCTTTAGCGAGTACGTATGCAGAATATCCACCGTCATACTCTTCAACAGCGCCTTGAACCACTTCCCAAGTTCGTTCTGTGATTTCATCCAAGAACCATCTATCGTGCGTAACCACTAATACTGCCAATTCTGTTCTCTTCTTTAAATGATTGGCAAGCCAAGCAACGCCCTCAACATCAAGGTGGTTAGTTGGTTCATCAAGTAAAATAAGTTGTAAGTCATCAATTAGAAGTTTTGCAAGACCTACCCGGCGCTTCTCGCCACCTGATAATTGACCAAAGATACGTTCGAAGAGGTGATCGTCAAAACCACCAAAGAGACCGGTAAAGATTTCACGGATGCGAGAATCTCCAGCCCATTCATGTTTTGCGCGATCTCCTAAAACAACTTCACCAACAGTTGCGAGCGGATCTGCATTATCAATCTGCGCAAGGAAACCAATGTTTGTCGCATTTGATTTTGTGACTCTACCTGCATCCGGTGCTTCTTCAGCTGAAATTATGCGCATGAGGGTGCTCTTGCCCGCACCATTACGTCCAACGATTCCGATGCGCTCACCCTCAGATATGCCGAGTGAGACCTTTACGAGAAGTGGGCGAATATCAAAGGCTTTAGAGACCTCTTCGATATTCACTAGATTGCGCGCCACGGTAGGAGAGCGTACCTTTCCATCATGAAGGTTACTGACCGCGAATACGCTTTAGAGCTCGATAGAAACGATCCACTCGCCCATTTCAAGAGTAAATTCGTTGTTACCGACCCAGATCTCTGTTATCTCGACGGAAATTCTCTCGGACGCCTCCCCCACGAGACAGTTAAGGCTGTTAGCGATTTTCTCACCCACGAATGGGGGCGGGAAGTTGTTACAGGTTGGAGCCATTGGGTTGATGAAGCTCAGCCAGCGGGAGATTTATTAGGACGGTCAGTTCTCGGTGCAGCCCCAGGTCAAGTACTTGTATGCGATACGACCTCGGTTAATTTCTATCAACTCTGCCTTGCTGCGATTAATTCTCGACCTGGTCGTAAAACAATAATTACAGATGCCGCAAATTTTCCAACTGATAGATACATTCTCGACGGAATTGCAAAACAACTTGGACTTAACTTAGTAATTATCGATAACGAAGATTCTGCAATCTCAGATAACGAGCGTCTCACCGTCGATATTCTTAAGCCGTACATGAACGATGATGTTGCGCTAGTTACCTTTGAAGTAATCCAGTATCGATCCGGTGCGCGTAATGACATCAAATCAATTACTGACTTTGTTCGATCATTTGGTGCTTGGGTTGTTTGGGATGCCAGCCATGCTGCCGGTGCAATTGAAATGAACTTTGATGCCAACGGAGTTGATCTTGCAATTGGATGTACATATAAATACGGAAATTCAGGCCCAGGTTCTCCTGCCTGGCTCTACGTTAGTAAGCGCGTTCAAAATGAACTACAAGTCCCAATCCAAGGTTGGTTTGGAAATGAAGATCAATTTGGAATGGGTCCTGATTTTGTAAAGGCTGCTGGCATCCGAGGCTTCCAAATTGCAAGTCCTTCAATTGTCGGAATTCGCGCGGTGCAAGTCGCATTTTCTATGATTGAAGAAGCGGGCATTGCCGCAATCGCGAAAAAGGCCGCGACCGGCACTCAGATGATGATTGATCTCTACGACGCCTGGCTTGCAGATCTTGGTTATTCATTGCTGACATCACGAGATGCGAACGAGCGCGGTGGACATATCTCAATCGGTCACCCGCAAGCGGCACAGATTTGCGTTGCACTTCGACAGTTCGTCAATGTTATTCCTGACTACCGCACTCCAAATGCGATTCGTTTAGCGATAGCTCCACTGCCTACCTCTTATGTCGAGATTTGGGATGGTTTCGAACGTCTTCGCGATCTCACAATCTCGCGCAAATATGAGGAAATAAAGGGATCGGATTCACGAGTCACATGAGCGATCAATACGATTCAGCCCTGACATATACCTCCTATCTGCAGGTAAATGAACTACTTGCCCTACAAAAACCTCTCTCTGACGGTCCCGAACATGACGAACTCCTCTTCATCATTATTCATCAGACATACGAACTTTGGTTTAAGCAATTACTTCACGAGTTTGTAGCAGCAGGTAAAGCGCTTGAAGCTGGTAATTCGCATTATGCACTTGCTCTATTGGGGCGCATTCGCACAATCATGAAAGTCTGTGTCACACAAGTAGATATTCTCGAAACCATGACACCGCTTCAATTCAATGCCTTCCGTGACTATCTCTCTTCATCAAGTGGTTTCCAATCAGCACAATTTCGCAAGGTAGAGGCAACTCTCGGGCGGCGAGATAACAAGATGTCTGGACACTTACCACCAGAGATGCAAGCAGAGATAAAAACAATTACTGATGCAAATTCGATTTGGGATTCGTTTCTCGTGTATGTATCTTCAAGAGGTTTTTCGATTCCAGATACAGTGTTAGATCGTTCACCCGCAATTGCTTATGAAAGTAATCAAGAAGTGCAAGACGCACTTCTAGATCTTCACCGAACCGATGCAGAAGCTGCAATGGTTGCCGAGAGATTGTTGGATATAGATGAAGGAATACAAGAGTGGCGCTATCGCCATGTAAAGATGGTCGAACGCACTATCGGAGCAAAGATGGGAACAGGTGGTTCCAGTGGAGTGCAATATCTAGCAAGCACTCTCTTTAACCCTGTATTTAAAGATCTTTGGGAGATCCGCTCTCGCTTTTAAGCTGGCAAGCCTCTAACAACAATCGTTTCGAGTGGAAGCCGTTCGCGCTTAGCAAGTTCTCTATCAAGCATCGGACCAGCCAACTTCTCTGGTACATCTTGAGTTCCAATTGCGAGAACAACCACAGGAGTTAGTGATTCATCAATCGAAAGTGCTTGGATGGCCTTTTCTTTGTCGTAGCCCGTCATTTGATGAGCGACCAATCCGCGATCATGGGCCTCAATAACTAGCTGTGCCACAGATAGGCCACAGTCGTATTGAAAATCAGCGTGTGGAGTTCCATCACTCTTGCTTGTTGTTGAAGCAACCAAAATCAGTGCTGATGACTTATAAGCCCATTTTTGGTTGAACTCACCTAGCGAGGAAAGTATCTGCGAGAAAGTCTCATCACCGCGCTTACCGACAAAGTATCGCCATGGCTGGCCATTAAAAGCAGATGGCGCCCATCTTGCAGCTTCAAGGATTGCAATGAGGTCGGTATCTGAAATCACAACTTCTTCATTAAATGAACGCGGGCTACGGCGGGTTGCCATGATTTCGTTAATCGGTGTTGATGTCTCAGCTCTCATAACGCCATACCTTAGTGTGTAGATTTGAAGAGCGCATACTGAAAAAGGATTAGTTAAATCTCTTTCTTCTTTATGTTTATGACTTCCGTTCGTTGCCCATATGCGACTTCTGCTATCTCTTTGCGACGAGCGATGTAATCATCAGATGCCCCACTAATGAGATGTTCAAAACGTGCCTCGCCCTTAATGAGTGGGTGTAATTCTTGCGCAGTTGTTTGAGAACCCCAGATGGCAGACTCGTTCTTAATCACATTGACCTCCAAGTACGGATGGAGCGTTCGATATATATGTCCCAGCCTTCTCAAACCCATCCAAGCAATATGACGCTTGCCTCGATTGATGTGATCCTGAAACTTAAGCCTGTTATAAGTAATCCATGAAGGGCGCTTGGGTTCTTCACGAGTAGCTAATTCAAATAAAATCTTTGCAATCTCTTCGCCGCCAGTGGTTGCAGGAAGTTCGCCACATTTTGCAGCTAGTTTTGCACGGACATCAGGATCCTGAAGTTTCTTAACTGCTGCAGTGATGTCGTGAAGATCTGCCTGATTTCCTCGGATGGCATAGCCAAAATCATTTCCCCATTGCGCACGGGCTTCTTGATCATCCGTACCGCGGATATTTGAAATAAAGACAGTTGGCAGACGTGCCGGAAGATTTTCGTGAAAACCGTTATAGCCAGTCGCTGATACACCTGCATCAAAGGCATGTAGAACGCGAGCAAGCGGAAAGTGGCGAACAACGCGGATATCTAAGCCTTCAGGAGCTAACGATTTTCCATTCTTATCCAGTGGTTGCTTTGTCAGAATAACTTGTAAATCTTTCCATCCGAGTAGCCCAGATAGAGCAGCAGTTAGCTTCTCATTTACATCACTATCGCCTGTACCAAGTTGTACCAACACAGCAGGGCGATCTAAATCTAAACCTAAAACTTTTCGAGCTTCTTCGCGCGAAAGTGCGCTCTCTTCTTTAAAGAGTGAGACAGGAGATGTGAGGGTCGCATCATTACGTGTAGCAGTTGGCCCAAAATCATATGCACGTGCCATATCTCCGGGTTCAACAATGTGATCCATCATCTTTGATTGCATTCCTAAAACAAATCTTTGTGGCTTCTTCTGCCAAAGCCCCCGTCGAACCCAAACAAGTGCAAGTTTTGGATGAGAAAATTTTGCGGCAATGACTCCAGGATAAGGAACTACACCATCAAATGACATAACAGTTGCGCCTGTTTCATCAACGAGAGCCATTAATCGATCACGAAGATACAAATCCCATTTATCGCGAGGCATCCATCCACGATCGCGACCAGGTATATATTCAACTCGAATTCCTAAATACTCAGGAATCTCTGCAATACCTCCAGCCATCGAGACAATGATTGGATCGGCATACTTTTTGAGTTCAAGTGCGATTGCAGTTGCGCGCACGAGATGGCCCATTCCAACACCGTTACTGGTGGCGAGAATGATTGTTGGCTTTGTCATGGTGGTTAAGGTTACCAATACTTGTCAATTCTGAGTTTAATTACGACTAATGTGCTCATCGCCACGTTAATTTTAGAGTAGTTGCAACTTCATTAACCTTAAGAGATAATTGCGCATCGCCGTAAGGCGTAACTCAAAGGAGAGTACAGAACAAAACCGCTTCTAAGTAAGAGGCTTTTGTAGTACAGCTTTACAAATGACAACATCACATACGATGCAGGCACCACACGCCAATACATATCGTCGAGTTCCAACAACATCATCTCCAATTTCTCCTGACAAAGTTGCAAAAGTTTTAGCAGCTGAGTGGGAACTATTTACAAAACACACCAAAGGTTCAGAGGCAGAGAGCAAGCGCGCATTTACTTCGCTCCCCCTCGGTGTAACTTCAAGTTTTCAGCATTGGGATCCATACCCAATTTCAATTGACTCAGCCAGTGGCGCATATATGACCGACGTTGATGGTCGTAAGTTGCTCGACCTTTCGATGGGCTTTGGCGCAATGCTCGCCGGCCACCTCAATCCAATCGTCGTAGAAGAGATTCAGTCAGCCCTCGGCCGTGGAATGCTCTTCGTTACTCCTTCACCGACATCGACCGATGCTGCAGAGCGTCTATGCAAGCGCTTCGCAATCGACCAGGTTCGTTTCACCAACTCAGGCACCGAATCCACTATGTATGCGGTTCGCGTTGCTCGTAGCGCCACCGAGAAGATGGGCATCCTCAAGGTTGAGGGCGGCTACCACGGTAGCTACGACCCGTTTGTCGTCTCAAGCAAGCCGGCGCTAGACAAGATTGGCGATGCCGAGAATCCAATCCCAGCAATAGATAGCAACTTGGTTCCCGGAGATATCTACGTCGTTCCATTTAATAATATTCCAGCACTCGAGCGCATGTTTGAAAAGAATGCATCAAAGATCGCTTGCTACATCGTCGAGCCAGTTCTTGAAAACCTAGCAATCGTTCTTCCCGATGCTGGATACCTAGAGCGCGTTCGTGAACTCTGCGATCAATACAACGTTGTTCTTATCTTTGATGAGGTAAAAACTGGACTTACAGCTGGTGCGCACGGTGCTTCAATGCGCCTTGGCGTGCAGCCAGACTTAATTACTCTCGCAAAATCAATCGGTGGCGGAGTTCCACTTGCTGCATTTGGTGGCAAGAAGAAGTACATGGATTTTGTAACCAACAACAAGATGGCGCATTTTGGTACTTTTAACGGCAACCCTCTTGCTATGGCTGGTGTGCGTGCAATTGATCGCATTGCAACCACTGAAACTCTTGGAGCCGCTGAAGCACTTAACCATCAAGCGCTAGAACGTATTAGTGACATCATTGATGAATATCAGTTACCTGCGCATACCGTTGGTTTCGGTGTAAAGGGCTGTGTTACTTGGTCGACATCACCTGTGCGCAATTACCGTGACTACAAAGCAACTGACTTTGGAGTAGCTGAAGCACACTGGTTATTTGCCCTCAATCGCGGGATCATCACTCCTCCAGGACTTGATGAGCAGTGGTTGATCTCTCTTGCACATACACAGACCGAGATTGATATCTTGGTCGATGACTTTGCAGAGTTCTCTAAAGCTCTTAGAGCTTAATTACTGACATTTACGGTAATAGTCTTCTTCGAAGTTCCGTATGACAAGGTAAATACATATTTTCCACTGGTAGCGAATTTTACTGCCGGAACTATGTAAGCCTTATTTTTAGAGACTTTCGAAGTTGAGATCTTGAAGGTAGCTCCGCTTGGAGTTTTAACACTCACAACTACCTGTGCATCCTTAGATCCCACCGTTGGAAGTGTGAGCTGGACTGACTTACCAATTTTGGATGTCAGCGACATGGATCCACTCTTAATTGTCACCTTACTTAAGTTTGCAGATGATTTCGTGATGGAGAAATATGTGCTCGCCTTTGGTGATGGGGTAGATGTTGGAGTTGGTGAAGGAGTTGGAGTTGGAGTTGGAGTTGGTGTCGGTTCCGACGTTGGGGTTGGTGAAGGCGTTGGTGTTGGTGAAGGCGTTGGTGTTGGTGAAGGCGTTGGTGTTGGTGTTGGTTCCGGCGCAGTTGGTTGAGGAGCCGGAGGTTCTGGCGTAGATGGTGGTGGCGGTGGAGGTGTTGCCGCAGCTACTACTACGGTTGCTGTGTAATTTTTTGTTGTGGTTCCATCTTCTGCTGTTACTACCACGGTCACAGTGTTATTGCCGGTAACTAATCCAGTTGCGCCTGTAATTACTCGAGTAGCAGCTGAATCCGTAGGTGTCGCTATGACTGTAACTGAAGTGGTGCCATTAGCAACGTTAAGCGATGTACCTGCAGTAAGCATACTTGTGCCGTTGATTTTAAATTCAGAGAGCGTATTAACTGTCGAAAGCACTGGAGTTGTTCCGGTATAGACACCCAAGAGTTTTACAGTCCCTTTGTTGAGATCGTTTAAGTAAGCATTGGCTATGGGCGCCCAGGTGGCCCAGCTCATTCCAAAGGCAGTTTGAAATGTTGATTTCATGTCAGCAACTGCATTGCCGGTATCCGTGAGATGGCGAGCCTGCATCCAATCGATATATTTTGTAATTCCGAATTCTGAAATCAAGAGCTCGACTGCAGCGCTGGCGATGAAATACTGCTTGCCTAGCCACACTAAGTATTCAGGGCCATCCCCTTGGGCGGCAACAAGTTCGGCATCAATATCAATTACGTCGCTTGAAGCAAATCCTGAATGTGCGGCCGATAGTTGATCATCCAATAAACCTGGAGATGTAAAGTTTCCAAGGGCGAAACCAAAATAGAGTGGTCCATCCCCAAATAAATTAGGCAATGCTGGTAAGGAAACATTTTTATCAACTTGATTTCGTAATTCATGTCCAGGAATGAAACTAACTTGAGAATTCACGGCGGTGGCATCAGTGGAGACTGTAAATAGGCTTGAGTTGCCCCAACCTGTTGCACCAGCTGCCTGAGTCTGTCCACTTGGAGGATCTACGTAACTTGCCAATAGGTTTGGTTGGTTAAGACAAGTTGCTATCGATGTTCCTAAATGCCCAAGGTAATTCTCTGCTTGGCAATAAATTAGGCGTGAAGCATCGCTGATGGTCGTCAGCTCAACATGTGGGTCAGGAAGTAGTGCTGCGCCCCAGAATTTCGACGCAATATTTGCCTGTTTGATAAATTCATTTTTGATATCTGTTGAAACTAGCGGATCAATTGCGAATTGCACAGGAGTGTAAGCAGTATTGCTTTCATACCGGCTTATGATCTCCAAGTATGCAGTTTTTCTCACAGATCCATTAGCCCACTGGCTAGGTATTGCAGCGGTTATGGATTCAGAAGTTGGTAGCACAACTGTTGGTGTGATGAAATTGCTGGGCGTCGCAATACTTATTACTGCCGGAACGGAAATGGGCATCAAACTAAAATCGCCAGCGGCAATATCTGATGGAAATGAAGTTACGGTAACTGTCAATGTGTCGTAATTAGGAGCTGGAAGTTCTAACGAAATAGCTCCGGTTACATCTGAAGCAAATTCTCCAGATGAATACTCATTCTCGTATCCAGTTCGCATAATTTTTACTGTTACAGACTCATTTGCCAGGGGGCCTCCGTTTGGCGAGGTAAGTAGAATATTTACAGTTGCAGTGTCGCCAAAGACTTGTGAGCCAGGCACAGAAATACTCATACCTGGTGAACCATCAAAACTATAAATGAAATAAGGTGCGCCGCCTTCCTGAATAGCACGCACTAATCTTGATGAAGCCCCATCATCAATCCCCAGTGTTAAGACGTACATTCCAGATGCTGGAGCTGTAAAGGATTCTGCAAATGCGCCACTGCTATTAGTCGTTGTTGTAACTGACTCCGCAGTACCTACATTTGCATAGGCATTTGTTGGATCAACTTTCTGATAAGAGATTACTACCGTCCCGTTTCCAAGCGCAGCGGGAGTTCCTCCGGCATCGCTTTGAAGAACACCAGTTACCGTGATGCTTTCACTACTAGCCAAGACGATAGTTTTGCTGATTGTGATTTGAGAGAATGTAAAATTCGTTAGGCCGTTATTTGATACCCAAGTGTTGCTAAGGCTTAAACTCGCTTGGGCTGAGTAAGACGGTGCAATCAAGGCTGTGGCTGTTAAAGCAAATGTCAGCAAACGAATCAAACGAACCTTCATCACAGCGACCCCATCTCTTGGTTGGACTTATTTCAGTCCATGAGTACCTCACCGTGTAAATAGATGAAATTTATGCATGGTTTGTGAATTATTTTGACCGAACTATCGCAACCCGGACTCTTCCCTTGAAGGTCTTATCCGTAAACTTTAAGTCCATGCGATATTGGCCGGTAGTTGGCACTTCAAATTGATTCATTTGGGTCCTAGACGACATCTCATATTGCTGAACCAGTTGATCGTCTTGGCCTTCAACTACACGATAAATCTGAATCAGTCCGACGCTGCCCATACTTGGATTTGGGCTATCTGTAATCTCTTGCAGAATCCACCCTTGCTGCAGGTCAAAAAGGTAGCTGACGACTGATTTATTCGGCTGCGAGCCATCTATATCTACATATCCAACCTGTGGCAGCGCAAATGATCCATTCGCATTTGCTGGCTGACTAAAGGTAAGGCTGGTTCCAGTTACCTCGCTTATTTGGCTCTGCGAGTTACCACCTAAGAAAATTACTAACCCGAGCACTCCAGCAACAAGAAGTCCTGATCCTGTTGCTATGAGGATTCGGCGCATGCGTTCGTGGCGCACACGGGTAATTACTAGCTCAGCAAGACCTTCACTCTCGACAATATTCAGACCTAGTCGCTCAAACTCTTGCTTGATCATTGAATCAATTTTGTCAATCATTCGGGGCTCTCCTCTCCGTTGCCGAGTTCCAATATATTTCGTGCCTTTAGCGATTTCGTCTCGCTCTTCCCAATCGCTGGTAACCATTCGGTATAAACAGCTACCAACGCGCGGCCGCGCGCTAGATGTGAAGCAGCTGTACCGATCGGAATCTCAAGTGTCTTTGAAATTTCATTAAGCGAGAGTCCATATTGATAATGCAGTACTACAACGGCTCTTTGCATGGTTGATAAAGACTTAAGTGCAGATTGCACTAATAAGCGTTGAGCAACATCTTCTCCCTCATCATTTAGAGCAATTAAGTTCTCTGCAAAGGCCAGTTCGACTTCATTTTCTGAGCGTTTCTTATGCCACTTGCGTCGCATATCCGCATGTTTGCTGACTAGTACCCGAATTGCATATGCATCCAGATTTTCGTGAGCTTTGATCTTCTCCCAACGCTTGAAAATATCCATAAGCGCCTCTTGAAGAACATCATCAGCTATTTGAGAATCGAAGCAGATGCTTCGAGCTGCTCGGATGAGCATGGCTTGGCGGGTGCTTAACCATTCCGAAAATTCGGCTTGGTTGGCTTTATTCACGCCATAATCCCGTAGTCACGCGAGCACTTTACTAATCATGAATGAATAAGTACATCCATTCGTGGTGCTAAGGGGTGAACTTCCTATCCTTCCTACACATATCACCGCATTTATTTCGGTTTTTTATGCGCTTGCCTCAGGATATTTGGATTCCTTAATAAACCTCTGGTTAGTTACTGCTTAGATGCGCTCTGAGAATCGATGATAGGCAGCGTTCCATTGCAATTCTCTGCGGAACTCTCGGAGCTTTGTATCCTCATCAATAATCACATGCTCAACCTTTGCAATTCGCGCGAAATCTTCGATTGTTTCAAGTGAAACCGCATTAGTGAGAACTGTGTGGTGAGATCCACCAGCGAGCATCCACGCCTCAGCCGAGACTTCTAGCGATGGCTTTGGCTCCCAAACAGCATGTGCAACCGGAAGATTTGGAAGCGCCTCATTTGGTTGTACAACTGAAATCTCATTACTGATGATTCTAAAACGATCACCCATATCAACAAGGCAGACAACTCGTGCTTCTGCATCGCTTGCAGTAAAAACCATTCTTACTGGATCTTCTTTTCCGCCAATACCTAGTGGGTGAATCTCAATCTTTGGTTTGTTCTTTGTAATTGTTGGGCAGACTTCGAGCATATGTGCGCCAAGGATTTTCGCTGGGCCAGGACCGAAGTGATAGGTGTAATCCTCCATGAAGGAAGTTCCACCGCCTGCTGGAGTCATTGCTTTTAAGATTGCTCCAAGTGCAGAAGTTTTCCAATCACCTTCGCCACCAAATCCATAACCCATTGACATGAGGCGTTGAACAGCGAGGCCGGGAAGTTGCTTTAATTCACCGAGATCTTCAAAGTTGCTTGTGAATGCATCAAAGCCACCGTCTTTCATTATCTTTAAGAGTGCAATCTCTTGCTTTGCCGCATAAACCAATGAATCGTGACGTGCTCCCCCGCGCTTTAGCTCTGCAGAGACGTCATAAAGCTTCTCATATTCATCAGCAAGTTTCTCGGCATCGGCTTCGCTTACCGCAGCAACTGCATTAACCAGGAAGTTGATTCCGTAACTTTCAATTGACATACCTAGTTGTAATTGCGCAGAAACCTTGTCTCCGTCAGTCACAGACACAAAACGCATATTGTCACCGAAGCGAGCAAGTTTAAGATTTTGTGACTTGTTCCAACCAATAGTTGCCCAAGCCCATGCATCAAGATGGCTTTTTACTTCGGTTGAACCAGGCTCTCCAACAACAATCTTGTGAGGCAATCCAACGCGCGCGACTGCATGTGCGTACTCGCGATCACCGTGCGCCGCTTGATTAAGGTTCATGAAGTCCATATCAATCGTTGCCCATGGCAGTGACTGATTCGCCTGCGTGTGTAGATGCAGCAAAGGCTTACGAAGTAGATCTAGCCCCTGAATCCACATCTTTGCCGGTGAAAATGTATGCATCCAGGTAATAACACCAAGACAGTTTGGATCACTTGATGCATCAAGCATCGACTGCTTGATATCGGCAGTGTTCTTCAGAGTTGGCTTCCATATGATCTCAACTGGTGCAGATAATCCAGCAGAAACCTTTGCCACAACTTCCTTTGACTGCTGCGCTACTTGCTCGAGAGTCTCGGGGCCGTATAGGTCCTGGCTGCCAGTTAAAAACCAAATTTGATGCGTCATGAAATCCTTCTAACGAATAAGAGGTGAGTGAATTTGAGAATTACTTAGTGCGGCGCTTTGACCAGACGTCAAAAGCAACTGCAAATAGAAGTACTAAGCCCTTGATAGTCATTTGGAAGTCAATACCTACTGAGTTGAGGTTCATACCGTTACCGAGCACGCCTTGAATCATTCCGCCGACGATAGAACCCGTAACTGTTCCTACGCCGCCTTGAACTGAAGCGCCACCGATAAAGACTGATGAGATTGCATCAAGCTCGAAACCATCGCCCGCCTTTGGTACAGCAGAGTTCATTCGAGCAGTGATCAAAATACCTGAGAGCGCAGAGAGCATTCCCATATTAACGAAGAGCCAGAAATTTACGCGGCGCACGTTGATACCAGAGAGAACTGCAGCGTGAAGGTTTCCACCAATTGCATAAATGTGACGACCAAATGTTGTCTGCTTCATGATGACTGTATAGATGACAATAAGGAAAATCAGCAGGACGAGCGTCCAAGGAATACCTGATGACTGTGAGAGCTTGTTGCCAACAAAGCCGATCATGACTGCTAGTAAAGCGTTTTTGACGAAGAACCAAGTTCGCGGTTCAACACTCTGGCTGTACTTGATGCGACCACGACGTGTTGCAAAAGAACTCCATAGTAGAGCGAGGATTCCAACAGCGGTAATTATCAGCGCAACGAGGTTATGGCTCTCGATGCCAAAATCTTTGCCCAGTGTGTTCTCTTTATCGACAAAGCCATTACCGATTGCGCGGAATGCATCTGGGAATGGGCCGATATTTGAGTTCTGAAGTGTCATGAGTGCAAGCCCGCGGAACAAAAGCATTCCAGCCAAAGTCACAATAAATGCTGGGATACCAACGTATGCCACCCAGAATCCTTGCCACATACCGACTAGAGCGCCGATGATGATCGCACCAAGAATTGCGACAAACCAAGGTGAAGCAGGAAGCCAATCCCAGCCATTCTGCTCGAGTGGGCGCACTGCCAAGATTCCGGAGACAGCGCCAATAAATGCTGCAACAGATCCGACTGAAAGGTCGATGTGGCCCGCAATAATAATCATGACCATACCGATTGCAAGAACGAGGATGTAACCGTTCTGCACAACTAAGTTAGACCAGTTATCTGGAGTAAGGGATGCATGGTTGGGAGTTGTGACAGCGAAGTATGCAATCAGTGTAAGTAAGGCCAGAAAGATTGCATTCTGACGAAGATCTACACCTTTGAGACGGTTGCGCAACTTGCCGATAACTCCTGATTCTTGCTCTTTGATATTAGACATTGCTTACTTCCTTTACCGTGGTCATGTATTGCATGAGTAACTCTGGCGAGAAGTCCTTACGTGCAACTTCTCCTGTGATAACACCTTCAGCGATTGCATAAATTCGATCGCAAATACCTAGTAGCTCTGGAAGCTCGCTTGAAATCACCAATACGGCCTTACCTCTTGAGGCCAACTCTTGGATGATTGTGTAAATCTCGTACTTAGCTCCAACGTCGATTCCTCGCGTTGGCTCATCAAGAATCAAAATCTCCGGATCCACATTAATCCATTGACTTAAAACAACTTTCTGCTGATTTCCACCAGAGAGTTTTCCAACGATGGAGTTGGCAGATGGAGCTTTGATATTCATTGATTCGCGATATTCGGATCCAACTTTGAACTCTTCATTTGCATTAACGAGGCCACGTTTCGTGAAATCTTCTAATGAGGCGATTGAAATATTGCGCTTGATGTCATCGAGCAGATTGAGACCAAAACGCTTGCGATCCTCAGTTGAATATGCGATACCAGCATCAATAGCGCGGCGAACGGTCTTTACATTGACCTCTTTGCCATTAACAAATACTGATCCAGAGATCTTTGCGCCCCAGCTATGGCCGAAGACACTCCGGGCTAGCTCTGTTCGACCAGCACCCATGATTCCCGCCAAGCCAACGATTTCGCCAGCCTTAACATTGAGGTTTGCCTGATCTACAACAACCCGCTCATGGTCATCTGGGTGATGAACCATCCAGTTCTCTATGCGGAATACCTCATCACCAATTTTTGGCTCGCGCGCTGGATAGCGGTTGTTCATCTCGCGACCGACCATGCCCTTAATAATGCGCTCTTGATCGACCTTGTCGGCATGCATATCAAGAGTTTCGATTACAAATCCGTCACGGATAATTGTTGTCTGATCTGCAATTGCTGCAATCTCATTAAGCTTGTGAGAAATGATGATGCAAGTCATTCCTTGAGATTTAAATTGGCGCAAGAGATCGAGCAAGTGGGCTGAATCTGCATCATTGAGCGCCGCAGTTGGCTCGTCGAGAATTAGGAGCTTTACTCGCTTTGAAAGTGCTTTAGCAATTTCTACAAGCTGTTGCTTTCCAACACCAATCTTATTTACCGGCGTATTTGGATCTTCCGAAAGTCCAACTTTGGCGAGAAGCTTCTGCGCCTCAAGACCTGTCTTGTTCCAGTCGATAAGTCCGCGGCTCTTAATTTCATTATTTAGGAAGATGTTCTCTGCGATCGAAAGGTATGGACTCAACGCAAGCTCTTGGTGGATGATTACAATTCCAAGATGTTCGGAGTCGCGGATATTCTTTAAGTTTAAAACTTCATTTTCAAAGACAATGTCGCCATCGTAAGTGCCGTGTGGATAAACTCCAGAGAGCACTTTCATCAGTGTTGATTTTCCGGCGCCATTTTCACCGCAGATTGCATGGATCTCGCCGCGCTTAACTTTTAATGTGACATCGGTGAGCGCATTTACTCCCGGGAAAGTCTTGGTGATGTTTTTCATTTCCAAGATGTTCTCTGTCATTTTCCCCAACATTTCTAATCAATCTAGATTTTCAATGTAATGAACTAGTTATCAATTCATCTTAGTACTGCAATACAACCATAAATGGGAGTTCGGTTGGTCAATCCCGTATGTGAGATTGACCAACCGAACATTAAGCATTACCCAAGGTATTAGCCTAGATCTGCTGCCTTGATGTATCCGCTATCAATAAGAACCTTCTTGTAGTTCTTAGTTGTAACGATGTATGGAGTTAGAAGGAATGATGGAACAACCTTCACGCCATTGTTGTATGTCTTTGTATCGTTAACTGTTGGCTTCTTGCCCTTAAGAAGTGCATCTGCCATTGATACTGCAACCTTTGCAAGTTCACGAGTGTCCTTGAAGATTGTTGAGTACTGGTCGCCCTTGATCATTGCCTTAACAGAAAGAACTTCTGCATCCTGGCCTGAGATGATAGGCATTGTCTTTGTTGTGTAACCACCGTCTGTAAGTGCTGCGATGATTCCACGGCTTAGACCGTCGTATGGTGAAAGTACGCCATTGACCTTAGCTGATGCATATGAAGAAACAAGGATGTCTTCCATACGCTTCTGTGCAACTGCGCC
This sequence comes from Actinomycetota bacterium, assembly GCA_009699765.1. Lineage (GTDB taxonomy): Bacteria > Actinomycetota > Actinomycetes > Nanopelagicales > Nanopelagicaceae > Planktophila. The sequence continues at coordinate 5,921 of WLNN01000001.1, read as the reverse complement.
GTCCCAACGAAGTGTTGCGACCTTTGTGAATGCTGTCTGACCTGACTTAACAACAATAACCTTGCTCTTGATGAGTGGGTTAAGAACTGACATTGCTCCGTTGAAGAAGAATGTAGCGTTGTTGTCATCTGGTGATCCAGCGAAAAGCTCCACGTTGAATGGACCCTTTGCCTTTGGACCGTCAGCCTTAGTTGAAGCTTCTGACTTGAAGACTCCAAGACCAACGAGAAGTGATGTTGCCTGCTGTACGCCAACCTTGAAGTTGTCGAATGTTGCGTAGTAGTCAACGTTTGCTGACTTACGGATCAAACGGTCGTAAGCAATAACTGGAACCTTCTTGCTCTTTGCCTTTGCAAGAACGTCTGTGAGCTGCTCGCCATCGATTGAAGCGATGATGAGTGCCTTAGCGCCCTTAGTAAGCATTCCTTCGAGCTGTGAAACCTGTGTTGGGATGTCATCTTCTGCGTACTGAAGATCAACTGTGTAACCCAACTTAACGAGAGCAGCCTTGATGCTGTTACCGTCTGAAATCCAACGAGTTGATGACTGTGTTGGCATTGCAACACCGATAAGGCCCTTGCTTGCTGCCTGTGCTGGCGCAGCAACCATAAGACCTGTTACTGCCATTGCTGTTACAGCAAGGACAGTTGTTAGCTTCTTAATCAATTGTGTTCCTTTCCTAGGGTGAACGAAAATGAGAACTCTAAGTGAGCGCTCACATTTCTATTGGAAAATCTACCTACTTCCGGCTATTTTCCATAGACCTTTTGATAACGATTGAATAAAGATTCAATCGCGTCCTGCGGGATTGGGATTGGGGTTCCCAGCTGGCGAGCAATAAATGCGCTCTTTGCATTGTCCTCACACATAACTGCGGCCTTCACTGCATCAAGTGCACTCGGCCCAATTGAGAAAACTCCGTGATTTTGCATTAAGACTGCTGGCGATCGATGGCCTTTAAGTGTTTCAACAATTCCGCGACCGATTGAATCATCTCCAACGATTGCAAATGGACCAACAGGAATCGGGCCACCGAATTCGTCTGCAATTGCTGTGAGAATACAAGGGATCTCCTGACCGATAGCAGCCCATGCGCATGCGTAATTGCTATGTGTATGCACAACACCATTTACCTCAGGCATGTTGCGATAGACGTAAGCATGAGCTGCAGTGTCACTTGAGGGCGAACGTGTTCCTGAAACGAGCTTTCCATCTAAATCGCAGATAACCATCAGCTCTGCGGTGAGTTCTTCATACCTAACTCCAGATGGTTTGATTGCAAAGAGATCTGGTGAGCCATCCTCAAAGGTAATTCGCTGAGAAACATTGCCACTTGTCCATGCAACTAATTCGTAGCGAACTAATTCTTGATGGAGGTCGACTAATAGTTCCTGTGTTTTCTTTATAAGTTGATCATTAGTAGCCATTGTCATACCTCGCGCTTCATCTGCTTTAGTCGTTTCATTACATTATTTGCACCACGACCAAAGTAGTCGTGAAGTTCTACGTATTCGTGATAGAGCTTGTCGTACTGCAAAGATCGCTCTTCATTGGGTGTATATACATGCTTATTTACTTTACCCATTGCCTCTGCCGCGGCATTTACATTTGGATAATTTCCACTAGCTACAGCAGCATGGATTGCAGACCCAAGCGCAGGGCCTTGATCTGTATCAATGGTTGAAATCGGCAAACGAGTTACATCGGAGTACATCTGCATTAAAAAGGTATTTTTAAGCAATCCTCCAGCAACGATGAACTCTTTTACCGGTACGCCAGATGATGCAAAAGTATCAACAATCATTCGAGTGCCGTATGCAGTCGACTCTAATAATGCCCGATATACCTGATCTGCAGTCGTTGTCAGAGTCAGGCCCAGAATCGTTCCACTGAGCTCATGATCAACTAATACAGAGCGATTTCCGCTATGCCAATCAAGGGCCACTAAGCCGTGTGCGCCAATGCTTTCTTGAGCGGCGAGATCTGTAAGGTGTTGATGAACAGATTTTCCTGCATTCTTAGCATCATCAAAATAACTTTGTGGCACTTGGTTATTTACATACCAAGCGAAGATGTCGCCCACTCCAGATTGACCCGCTTCATAACCATAGAGACCGCTAACAATTCCACCATCTACAACACCACACATGCCAGGAACTTCAGTAATCGCATCATGGTTCATTACGTGACATGTTGAAGTTCCCATGATTGCAACCATTTGTCCCGGCTCTGTTGCTTTTGCAGCAGGCGCTGTTACGTGTGCATCAACATTTCCAACCGCTACTGCGATTCCCGCTGGTAGTCCGGTCCATGTAGAAGCAGCCTCGGTAAGTGGTCCCGCATTATCACCGAGTTCTCCGATTGTGTGAGAAATCTTCTCGTCAGCAAATCCGGCAAAGTCGGGATTGAGTGCTGCGAAAAATTCTCGAGATGGATATTGGCCATCCTGGAGATTTCCTTTATATCCCGCAGTACATGCGTTACGAACATATTTTCCGCAAAGCTGCCAAATGATCCAATCCGCTGCTTCTACAAATTTCCACATGTGGTTATAAACATCGGGCGCTTCTTCAAGAATTTGTAATCCTTTTGCAAGTTCCCATTCGGAAGAAATCTGCCCGCCGTAGCGAGGAAGCCATTTCTCTTTCCGCTCGCGTGCCATTGCATTGATGCGATCTGCATGAGGTTGAGCAGCATGATGCTTCCAAAGCTTTACATAAGCATGCGGGTTATTCTTAAATTCATCGAGCTGACAGAGCGGTGTGCCATCTTCTAATACTGGGATCATTGTGCAAGCAGTAAAATCTGTTGCAATTCCAACAACATCTTCGGCCTTAATGCCAGATGCCTTAAGTGCCTCGGGAACAGCGTGTTTTAACACTTCTACGTAATCATTGGGGTCTTGCAAAGCCCAGTCAGGGCCAAGAGCCTGGCCACTTGAATTCAAAACGCGATCCATAACCGCGTTGGGGTATTCAAATACTGCCGAACCCATCTCAGCTCCGTCAGATACTCGAACAATTAGCGCTCGGCCCGAGAGAGTTCCGTAATCGACTCCGATTACATATTTATCGGTCATGTTATTTCCCTACCTTGAGTTTTTGAGTGGATTCTCTAACAACGAGTTCTGCTGGAACTGTAAATGCCTTGTGCTTGGTTGGTGTTTTTAGTTGAATCAACATTCTTCCGATTGCCAGATTGCCAAGTTGGTCAAAATCTTGACGGATAGATGTAAGTGCCGGAGATACATAGCTTGCCTCAGGAATGTCATCAAACCCAACAATGCTCATATCTTGCGGAACTCTAATTCTATTTTCGGTCAGCGCCTTAATTATGCCAAGTGCAAGATGATCGTTTCCAGTAAATATCGCAGTCGGAAGAGTTTTGCGGGCTGCTATCTCATTACCGATTCTGTAACCAGTTTCAAGTGACCAATCGCCCTCAATAACGTCAGCTTTTAACTTTGCCTTCTGCATAGCTTTCTCATAACCAAAGCGACGTTGCTGGCCTTCGTACCCATCTGAAGGTCCTGTTACGTGCACAATCTTTTTATGTCCGAGAGAAATAAGGTGTTCGGTCGCCATTACGCCGCCATTTAAGTTTTCAATATTGACTGTATCAAATTTCTTACTGGCTTCAGTATCTACAATCACAATTGTTGCTGATGAAAGTGATTTTTCAACCTCTTTAATTATTTGGTGGTTGAGGTTGATGCAAATTACGCCATCAATGTCGAGCTTATGTAGTTGATCAATTCCTTCATGCCAAGATTCAGGAGAATCAGAGGATATGGAGACCGAAATGATTGAGTAGCCCGCAACGCGCGCCTCACGCTTCATTGCATTAAGAATTGCCCAGGGCCCGAATAATTCAGTGCCTGCAATCAAAATTCCAATTATGTTGCTCTGCGATGTGACGAGCTGACGAGCCGCCTGGTTTGGCCGGTAATGCAACTCTGCAATTGCCTTTTCAACTCGCTCACGTGTAGCGGGCTTAAGGCTTGAATGATTGTTAAGAACTCGAGAAACTGTTTGATGAGAAACCCCAGCGAGCTTTGCAACATCGTAAATATTTGCTTTACGCGTCATGAGACTAGCAACTTTAATTTTGAAATCAGTGGCAGAATTTCTTTACTTTTTGCATCAGAGTCATCAGTTAATATTTTAAAGTTGAGTTCAATCTTAAAGTTACTCTTTGACTTAGTAACCCGCGCCTTAAAGTTTCCAAATTCATCGGCGAGCATAGATATTTCTTTTCCAAATGAGATGGAGGTGCAAACAGCCTGTGACGTAGCACCGTTCGCGTTGATAAAATCTATTTTCCCCCCGGAACGTAAATCGAGTTTGCTAACTATGTAAAACCATTGTGATATAGATTCTGATTTGCTGAGCCATGAAAAGAGTTCATCTTTTCCAAGAGAGCTTTCGATTTCATCGTTTATCTCAAGAAGTTCAAATCCCTCAGGGATCTCAATCTTCTGTTGGAATCCTACAAAATTTCCTTTAGACATGTTCGATCATTAATTCTTAAGATAAGTGAATGCGCCACCTGCAACAGCAAGAGCGAGGATTGAGTGTGCGGACATAAACCAAATATCGAGGCTGTAAAAAACAGTGTCATTTATGAGTGGGAGTATCCAAATGAGACTGATGAGCACGGTCGAGATTCCGAGAATGGATTTGGCAGGGATCGCTTTTGACGCAATATATGCGCCAGAAATCAGAATCAAAATGCACATCAAAATTTTGTAACGGTGGTCGTGGCTACCAAATGTTTCTGCTGCGATGTATACAGAAAGGGCCATTCCAAAAAGGCTTGGTCGGGCTTTCTTCTCGTATTGACCCAAGAGGGACCAGCTCTTCTCCACCTTCAAATCCCCAATCTTTTGGCTCCCAATGAGAGCGCTAACACGAGATTAGCACAGCGAGGTTTAAGAGCGGAAGGGTTGGCAGAGGAGAAATTCAGCTAGGGGTTCGGAAGAATTGAGGGCGGAAAAGATCTGACTAGATCTGGGAGCCTTGAGGACCTTACTCAATAAAATCTAGGGGCGTCCCCACAATTTCCTCTACCTCCACCTTTCTCCATCTTTTCTCGAAATTTGGATAGATACTTCCCGAAAGATTATGAAGTGTTGAGAGAAATGGGGATTTTCAATGTTACGAATTACACCGGAGATTGAAGAAAAACGATCAAAAAAGGTCATCCTGTGGAGCGGTCTATATCTTCTTGGATCGTTTATATCTCTGCAACGTATATCCATTTCAGGCACGGACTTTACGGAATTTCACCCAATTGATGTCCTTGTATATTTCTCAGTTGCTGTCTCTATTCCTAATTGTTTCTTTCTTTGGGAATGGGTGAAATCATTAATAATAACTTCACGTTCCATTCAACCTGAGGGGTTTGGTTATCGTGACGGATGGGCATTTTGGGGTTGGATCACTCCAGTTTTCTCTTGGTGGGTTCCAAAACGTTTGATAGATAACACATCTTTGATTTTCGCTATATATACCGGCCGTGATCGATTGATTTCAACAACGAAATGGTGGGCTATCTTTGTATCATCTTCAATTATTGGAATGTTGGGGTTTAACACCGGATCACAGCAGAATGCTTTTGGGACAATTGCTTCAATAATTTCAACTGTCTTGCTTGCTTTAGCCTTTCCGCTGTGGAAAAAAGTTGTAGAAGAGACTTCGTTGGCGCATCAAGCAGCTTTAGTGAAACTATCTCTCACTGATTAACGCAACAAAAATGCCGGATTTAAAGAGGTATAAAAAGAAGAAAAGCCCTCGGTGTGAAAGGCACCGAGAGCTTAACTTGTGCGCGCGAAGGGATTCGAACCCCTAACCTTCTGATCCGTAGTCAGATGCTCTATCCGTTGAGCTACGCACGCTTATTTATTTTTGGTTTAACTTGAG